>DRKO01000371.1 GCA_011051745.1 Chloroflexota bacterium
AATCTTCCGCTACCTGTACCTGATCCACGTGCGCGGCGAGGGTGGGGCCCCCGACGAAGTCCTCCTGCGCGATTATCCTCTCCAGGCGACGGTGCTTCTGTCGGGGCTGGCCGTCGTGATCATCCTGTACGTCATTCCCTCATGAAGATCACCCGTGCTGCCGCACCCGGCAAGGTCATCCTCTTTGGGGAGCATGCCGTCGTGTACGGGCAACCGGCGCTGGCCGTACCGGTACACGATCTTCAGGCTCAGGCGACCGTGCGCGAGGGCACGCCAGGCAGCGGCTTAATCATCGAGGCCAGAGAGCTGAACCTGACGCTCTCGCTGACAGAGGCCGCGGAGGAAGGTCTGGCAATGGCCGCCCGGCTGGTGCTGGAGAAGCTGGGGGTCGAGGAGCCGGACGTCCGGATCACAATCGAATCAGGCATCCCGATCGCAAGCGGGCTGGGGAGTGGAGCCGCCGTTTCGGCGGCGCTGGCCCGCGCGCTGGCCGACTATCTGGGGCATTCGCTGGAAGCGGGGGAACTCTCCGCGCTGGTTTACGAGGTCGAAAAGCTGTATCACGGTACACCGAGCGGGATTGATAACACTGTGATCTGCTACGGGCAACCGGTGTTTTTCATCCGCAACCGGGCCATCGAGCGGTTTCGGCCCGGCGAGCCGTTCCACCTGTTAATCGGTGATACGGGGGTCGCCAGCCTGACGCGCCTCACAGTGGGACGTGTGCGCGAGGGCTGGGAGCGCGATCCCGAAACATACGAAGTGCTCTTTAAGCAGATCGGAGAGATCGTCCGGCAGGCCCGGCAGGCCATCGAGAGGGGTGAGACCAGGCGTCTGGGTCCCCTGATGACCCGCAATCAGGAGTTGTTGCGTCGCCTGGATGTCTCTTCCCCGGAGCTGGAGACGCTGATCGAGGCCGCTCTGCAGGCCGGGGCAGAAGGGGCGAAGCTCTCTGGCGGAGGCGGGGGCGGCAACATGATCGCCCTGATCAGACCGGAGCAGGCGGAGCACATCAGCGAGATACTGAGACGGGCCGGGGCCACCCGTGTGATACATACGGTCGTCAGATAGGAACGGGACACGGGGCATGCTGATCTTCCTGAAGCTTGGTGGCTCGCTGATCACCGACAAATCCCGCCCGGAGACGGCCCGCCCGGAAGCGATCGCGCGGCTGGCCGGGGAAATCGCAGAGGCGCTACAGGCACACCCCGATCTGGCGCTGCTCATCGGGCATGGAAGCGGGAGCTTCGGCCACATGGCAGCCGCCCGGTACGGCACTCATGAGGGGGTGGAGGGACCGGAGGCATGGCGGGGCTTTGCGAAGGTGGCGCTCTCCGCCGCGCGGCTTAACCACATCATGCTGGAAGCGCTCGACAGGGCCGGGGTTCCGGTCTTCCGGGTGCAACCGTCCGCGTCGGCGGTCTGCCGGGGCGGCCAGCTTATTGAGATGGCCCTCCGGCCCCTCCAGAAGGCCCTTGAGGAAGGGCTTGTCCCGCTCGTCTACGGCGATGTCGCCATTGACGAGGTACAGGGCGGGGCAATCATCAGCACGGAGACGATCTTCGGCTATCTGGCCCACCATCTCACGCCCGTGCGAATTCTGCTGGCCGGGGGCTTCAAAGGAGTACAGGATCGGGAAGGAGAGGTCATCGCCCGCATCACGCCGGACAGTCTCGGCGAATTGCAGACCGCGCTCGGCGGCTCCGGCCAGACGGATGTCACCGGCGGGATGGCTTCCAAAGTCGCCTCTATGCTGGCGCTATGCGAGGCGATCCCCGGCCTGAGAGTGCATATCTTCTCTGGAGAGCAGCCGGGTAATGTCTACACCGCCCTCACCGGCGACGATCTCCCGTTCGGCACGCAGCTTTCCGCCTGATCTCGCAGGCACACAGAGGCATACATGACCGGGGTAGCGACGGCACGCAGCAACAGCAACATCGCCCTGATCAAGTACTGGGGCAATCGGGACGACGAGTTACGTCTACCGGCGAATGGCTCGATCTCGATGAATCTGGAGGGGCTGGAGACGGTGACAACCGTCCGCTTCTCCACCGAACTAGCAGGCGACCGCCTGATCCTGAACGGCGAACTGCGGCAGGATGAGGCGCTGGAGCGCGTCGCCAGGCATCTGGATCACATCCGCAGGCTGGCGGGCGTGGCTCTTCCGGCGGAAGTGATCTCACGCAACAACTTCCCGACCGGCGCGGGGATCGCCTCGTCGGCCTCAGCCTTTGCTGCCCTGACGGTAGCAGCCTGCCGCGCTCTTGGTCTGGAGCTGAGCGAGCGGGAGCTTTCCGCGCTGGCGCGGCTCGGCTCCGGCTCTGCCTGCCGCTCGGTGCCGGGGGGGTTCGTCGAATGGTACGCCGGTGAGGATCATGGATCATCCTACGCGGAGAGCATCGCACCGGCGGATCACTGGGAGCTGATAGACCTGGTCGCCATCGTCAGCCGGGAACACAAGGCGGTGGGATCAACCGGTGGGCACACGCTGGCCCCCACCTCCCCTCTCCAGGCTGCCCGTATCGCCGACACGCCCCGCCGACTGGCGATCTGCCGGACGGCTATTCTGGAACGCGATTTCGAGGCACTGGCCGGGGTGGTTGAGCAGGATGCGTTGATGATGCACGCCGTCATGATGACTTCCCGCCCCACCCTGCTCTACTGGTCTCCGGCCACCCTGCGCGTTATTCAGGCCGTCCAGCGCTGGCGGAATGAGGGGATACCGGTCTGCTTCACAATTGACGCCGGGCCTAATGTGCATGTACTCACTCCGGCCAGCCACCACCAGAAGCTCAACGATGCGCTGAGGAGCCTTGAGGGAGTGCAGGAGGTGCTGATCGCGGGGCCGGGCGGCCCAACGGAGTTGCTCACCGAACATCTAAGTGCACAGGTACATTGATCGGAGCCCGGACAGGCAGGTATAATGAGGCAGCGGAAAGGCATTTGAAGATGCCTCCGATAGAGGAGACAGAAAGGTAACTGGTTTAATGGATTTGGGTGGTACGGGATTATCTGTTCTGGCGTTCTTCCTTGTCATCGGTCCTCTGATTCTGGTACACGAGCTGGGGCACTTTCTGGTGGCACGCTGGCATGGGATCAGAGTGGAGGAATTTGGAATCGGCTTCCCGCCCCGCATGGTGACGCTCTTTGAGCAGGGTGGGACGAAGTTCACGTTGAACTGGATTCCGCTGGGCGGGTTCATGCGCCCGGCAGGGGAGGACGATCCTTCGGTTGAAGGGGGGCTGGCGGCAGCGTCCAAGCGGGCCAGGCTGGCGGTTCTGGCCGCCGGGCCGATCGCAAACTTTCTGCTCGCTTTTCTGTTGCTGGTCCTTATGTTCATGCTGGGTGCGCCGGAAGAGCAGCCGGGGGCCAGCATCGCGCTTGTCGAGCCCGGATCGCCGGCTGAGCGCGCCGGACTTCAGCCCGGCGACATCATCCTGAGCGCCGATGATGTCCCCATCGAGCAGTATACAGACCTGACTCATTACATCTTCAGCCACGTGGGGGAGACGGTCATACTGACCGTACAGCGCGGGGATGAAATGCTCGATCTAAGCATCACCCCCCGCACCGAGTGGCCGGAAGGGCAGGGGCCAACGGGCATCGTGGTGCAGCCCGTCGTTGAGATCAAACGACACGGCCTCTTTGGAGCAACATGGCAGGCGATCAAAGAATTTGGGGCCCTGTTGAAAGCCTTTATCGAAGTTCCCGCCGCCGTGATCAGGGAGCAGATTCCGGCCCGCTATCTGCGCCCGATCAGCATTGTCGGGATCAGCCAGCTTGGCGGGCAGGCAATCGGGGCCTCCTTTGATCAGAACGCTGCCTGGCCGATCATCCAGCTAACGGCCTTCATCAGCCTGGCGCTGGGGGTCACCAACCTGTTGCCCCTTCCGGCGCTTGACGGTGGGCGGATTCTGTTCGTCCTGATCGAGGCCATCCGGGGCAGGCGAGTCGATCCGCAGCGGGAGACGCTCGTCCACTTCATCGGCTTTGCGCTGCTCCTGACGGCGATGATCTTCTTTATCTACCTGGACATCGTCGATCCGCTCGTCAGGCAGTAGACAGGCTGCCGAAAACGTACTGATGAGGAAGACTGGCAGGTCTTTATGAGGATGAGAAGTATCGGTGATGATTTCGCAGAACTGCTGGCTAATCTGCTGGACGCCGGGGCTCCCCTGCGGGCAGCCCTGATCTACCGTCTCTCCGAACCGATGCCCGAAGAACTGGCGCTGGTTCAGGCCGAGTGGGGCAACGTGCCGGTCGAGCGGCGGCGTCTGTTGATGGCCCGTCTGGCAGAGGCCAGCGAGGTGGCTTTCGATCTCGACTTCTCGGCGATTGCGACATTTGCGTTGCAGGACCCAGACGCCGAGGTGCGCAAGCACGCCATTGAGACTCTGTGGGAAAGCGAACACCCCGCCCTGATGCGGTTGTTTATCGAGCTGCTCCAGACGGACAGTGACAGCCGGGTGAGAGCCGCCGCCGCCATAAGTCTCGGGCGGTTTGTGCTGGCGGGGGAGCTGGGAACCCTGCCGGAGGCGACGGCCAGAGAGGCGGAGGAAGCCCTCCTGTGCATCTGTCAGGCCGGAGAGGATGCGCTGGAGGTGCGTCGCCGCGCGCTGGAAAGCCTTGCTTTCTCAGGCCGGGCCGAGGTAGCCCCTCTGATCGAAGAGGCGTCCCGGCACGACGATCTCAAGATGCGGGCCAGCGCTCTGCTCGCGATGGGGCGTAGCGCCGATGAGCGATGGGGGGCGCAGGTGCTACGCGCTCTGGATAGCCGGGAAGCCGAACTGCGCTTCGAGGCCGCCCACGCCGCGGGGGAACTGGGTCTCCAGCCCGCTATTCCGCGTCTGGTCGAACTGGCCCACGAGCCCGATCGTGAAATCAAAGAGGCAGCCATCTGGGCGCTGGGCGAGATCGGCGGGCCGGACGCCGAACAGGCGCTGTACGCCCTGATCGAGAGAGAGGCGGATGAAAGCCTGATCGAGTCCATCGAGGATGCGCTGAGCATGGCCGCCCTGATGGCGGGTGAATTCGCCCCTCTCATCTTCTCGCTTGGCGACGAGGAAGACGATCTCCTTGACTTTGAAGACCCTGATATTGAGGACGATCTTGGTTAAACCTGACTCAGGACTCCGGAGTGGCCCGGCCTCCTCCGCTCAGGTTCCCGGCGGGTTACTCCCAGAGCGGTGCTTATGCCAGGGACACGCAGAGTAGCAGCGGGCGGGCTGCCCGCCCTGCTGGTTAGCCTCTCGCTGGCGCTGGCTCCGGCAGCGGGAGTCTCGGCGCAGGAGCCGGAGGCCCTCCAGACGCAACAGTCCGTCTCCATCATCTACGGCGACAGCCTGACGTTCAACATTCAGGCCAGCGCCGAGGTTCCCCTCACCGGCGCGCGCCTGACAGTGCAGGTTGCCCATCGTGAGGAAGTGTATAGCGAGGCCGTCCCCCTCACCCCCGGGATATTCGTTGAACTATCCCACACCATCCCCGTCACGGCCCTTGATCTGCCGCCCTTCGCGGAGTTCACGTACTACTGGGACTTTCAGGACGAGAACGGAGGCCAGTACCGCACCGATCCGGAGACTCTGCGGTATGAGGATACAGGCGTCCCCTGGGAGTGGGTCGTTGCCTCACGGGGAAATGTGTTCGTCCACACCGACGGGCAGGACGAAACAGTAAGCCGGGTGGCGCTTGAAGTAGCCATAGCCGCGCTCACAGACGTAAGTCAGGTAACCGGCCCTCCGGTCGAGGACGATATCCATATTTACGTCTATCCAGAGCTCGCCCAGCTGGCAGGCAGCCTGCGTCTGCACGGGCGACAGGTGCAGGACTGGGTGGCGGCTTACGCCATTCCAGAGCAGCGCGTTATCCTCGTCTCTGCCGCCTCCGGCCCGGAATTGACGGCCAGTTTGCAGCAGGACATCCCCCACGAGATCGCCCATCTGGCAGTGTATCTCGCCGCCGGGGAACATGCATCCGGCGTTCCCGGCTGGTTCAACGAGGGGCTGGCGATCACAAGCTCGGCGGAGCCGGACCCCACCCTGCGGGGCGTTCTGGAGGAAGCCATCCGGGAGCAGGAGCCCGTCCCATCACTGGAATCGCTGTGCGTCGCCAGCTTCAGCCATTTGTCCCCCCGCGAGGCGACTCTCGCCTACGCCAAAAGCGAAAGCGTGATGCGCTACCTGATCAGCCGCTACGGCCTCTCTCAGGTCCGTGCCCTGATGAGCGGTTACGTGGACGGCCTCTCCTGCGAAGGGGCCGTCCAGCGCGCGCTGGGCGTCTCGCTGGCCGATCTGGAGCAGCAGTGGGAAGCGGAGCTTCTGCACGACATCTCACGCTCGCGCCGCGACGACATATCCCTGACACCCTGGCTGATCGTCTGGGTGATCAGTCTGGTTCTGGCCTCCCTGTTTATCGCCCCTCAGCCGTCCCGATCCGGCGTCAGGTCGGAGGCAGAACCGCAGGCCCCCTTCAGCACACCTTCTCAGGACAGGACGACAGGATGAAGCAGGGAGAGGAAGGAGGGTAAAAAGGCAATGAGCGACGAACAAAAAGCCCGCCCTGAAGCCCGACTACATGCCATCGTGCACGGGCTGGTGCAGGGAGTGAACTTCAGAGCCTTCACCCAGCACGAAGCCCTCAAGCGGCGGCTGACGGGCTGGGTGCGCAATCGCACCGATGGGACGGTAGAGACGGTCGCCGAGGGAGACCGGGCCGCCCTCGAAGCTTTCCTCAAGTTCCTTCATCGCGGCTCCCCTTACGCCCAGGTCACCAAAGTGGATGCAAGCTGGGAAGAGGCGACCGGTGAGTTCGACGATTTCCGCATAATACGTTATTTTTAGGCTTCCTGTCTCCCTGTCGGAAATACGGAGGGTGAGAAATTCCCGCCTTCCCATGAAGCTTTCCTGAGAGAGAGCGTTTCTCTGTGATCTCAAACGCTGTCAGGGCTTACCCGGAACGACAATTACCTCATGCGAACAAACCCTGAACGTCTCGCCTGGCGCATTTTACTGACTGCTTTCGCTGTCTTCCTCCTTCTCTGTGGCAGCGTCCTGTACCTGATTCAGTGGTACATCTTCCAGTCCACTGTGGACCTGGCCCTTGATCTGACCGTCTCCCGCGGGACGGTACGGATCAAGCTGCCCAACACCGAAGAGCCCATAGCCGTCACCGACCGCCGCGACGATCTGGAGCGAGACGCCGTTATTCTGACAGACCCGACCTCTCAGGCCGTGCTCACTTTCAGCGACCCCCGCAGCGGGGAGCCGATCGCCTCGCTGGTGATATTCCGGGATAGTGAGCTCTCGCTCATTCAGGCTCAGGCCCCCCGATTCGGGCTGAACAACAACCCCTACGCCATACAGGTGAGCAGTCCCTCCGGGCGCTACGAAGTCCTGATTCTGGAGACGGCCCGTCGCCCCATCAACTTTGAACTGCTAAGCGCTCAGGCGTTTACCCGGATGACCGAGCACGGGCATTACATCATTGACGCCAACGGCCAGAAAACCACTGTGACGGTTCGGGAAGGACAGGCCCTTGTGATAGAGCGCAACACCGGGCAGCCGGTTGATCTGGCAAGCCAGCAGCGGGCGGTTGTTGCGCCGCCGGAGAGCAGCCCCAGCGTTCTGGAAGCGGAGCGCTCACTTCTGACGAACAGCGATTTTTCCCTCGACTATGAGATCGGCTGGGAATTCTACAACGACCGCGAGCCGCCCGGCAGCGCACGAAACACTGTGTTTGACGGGCGTTCGGTTGTTGTCATTGACCGTTCACAGGCAAACTGGCCCGACCTGAGCCTGGGGCATGGCGAAACCGGTCTGGTTCAGTTTCTGGATGCTGATGTTAGCGGATATGGCTATCTGGAGATACGAGCGACCTTTTACGTGGACGAGCAATCCCTCTCCACCTGCGGGGTGGCAGGCAGCGAGTGCCCCATGATGATCAACATGATCTACGAAGACGCCGACGGGGCGCGGCAGGTCTTCATCCATGGCTTCTATGCCTCGCACGATCCCTCGCTGGGCTATCCTCAGGCCTGTGCCACCTGCCGCAGCGATCACGAGCGGATCAATCTTCGGAGCTGGTACACTTACGAGACGGGCAACCTGATGGAACTGTGGCCCGCCGAGCAGCGCCCCGTCCGGATCGATCAGATCAGCTTTTACGCCTCCGGGCATGCTTACAAAGTCTACGTCTCCGAGGTGGATATTCTGGTCGCCGACTGCCCCCCCTGCCCCGCCGGGCCTCTGTTAATCAAGCTCGGAGGGATCGAAGTTGCGCAATCTGGTTCGCAACTCAGCCGGAGAGGTGACATCGAGCGTCCGCACCCGCACCCCCGGATACCACTGCTCAAACCAGGGAGTGATCGGGGACGGCCAGGCGGCAGGGTTGATCACAAGCACCGTCCGGCTGTCCAGATCACCGATCCCGGCGTCATCGGCGCTGGCCCCGATCGTCCAGCGGTAGCGATCCCACGCCCCGCTATCGAGGATGGCCTGCACCCATTCCCGACCGGCCCCCGGAGGGAGCAGCACATAAACCCGGCTGTACTGTGTGCGAGGCCGCCCTCGCACCGACGGGACAGGTTCCGGCTCCTCCTGTGGTGGCGGCACGATGCCTGCAATGCGGACCGTCGCACTGAGAGGATCGATCTCCAGCGCACCGAACGTCGCTGTATACGGTCCCTCCACCTCCGGGATGAACTGCCAGCGCCACTCATAACCACCAGCGCCGGAACTTAGCTCCACATCACGCATCGGGACGCTGCCGACCGGCCCACTGACCACAAGGTGAACGTTTGTCAGAGGGCGCGGGCTGGTCACACGAATGGTGACCGGCTCCCCGACCCGACGATTCTCGCTTTCCACCGCCAGGCTGACGTTGCCCTCAAGCGGGACATCGCTCCCCGGCTCGACTTCCTCAAGCGCCACAAGCGAGGCGTCATCCCAGTAAACATCATTGTGCTTCTTGGGCCACTCCGGAGCGCTGAGGAGGAAGACCGTAATCCGGGAGGCGGAGGCCGTCGCTTCCACCGTAAAGCCCGAATCGTAGCTGTCGTATACACTCTTCTCAGCCGACCAGACCACATCGGGGCCAAAGGGATTCGTCCCGCCGGTCGGATCAATCCCGATCTTCATCCTCATGTTGGTGGGGTTAACGCTCCGGTCGGGCGCATCCTCTTCAGAACTCCAGGCATGGCCGTAGGCCTGAAAACGAAGGCGCTGGCCGGGGACGACGGGAACCGTCTGCATCAGTCCGGCGATATGCGTCCCCCAGCTCGTGTAGTACATCTGAGCAGCCTGTCCGCTGAGCACCCGCCGTGCATCAACGGCTCGCGTAGCCGCCTTGTAAACCGGACGGCGGTTTCGCCATTCCTCATCGCCGGGCTGATGGGCCACCCAGAAGGGATACCAGCCCTGCGCCACCTGAATTTCATTGATGCCATTCCAGGCCCGATATTCGCCTTCAAACCCCGGATTAACAAGCAGGTTGGTCATAACAGTTCACTCCAGTAGCCATTCACTGTGGCCCGGATCAGAACGAGCGAGCCCCCACCAGCCCCGCGATCGGGGTCGGCTGGCCGTCTTCCCGGCGCCAGACTTCGTAAGGGAAGTTTGCCGACGCGGAAACCACAAAGGCGAAGGCCGCGCCGATACCGGACTGATTCCGGAGATGGCGGTAGTATTCAACGTACTCATCGCCCTTGGTCTGCAGATCAACGGAGGGAGAGGTGTTGCTGAATTCGGTGATAAAAAGCAGCTTTCGGGGCCACAGCTCCCGGTAAAGCTGATACCGCAGTCCGCCCTCCAGTGAGAACATGTCGGCGCGGTTCTGCCAGTAGCAGTGACAGCCGATCCAGTCAGCATGCTCTATAAAATCGCTGGCGCTTTCGAGAAACGCCTCTTCGTCAGAGCGCATCCCCGGCGTGGCCGGGCCGGGCGAAAGCCCCGGCCACCCGAAACGGGCCTCCGGGAACTTGGCTTTCAGCAAGCCCATCACCTCCACGAACCACTCACCGAATCCCCTCCCGTCGCGCCAGCTTGTGCCGTAGCCCTCAGGGGTAAGGTTTGGTTCGTTGTGAACCTCGTAGTAGCGAACGCCCTGATCATAAAAGCGCTGCATATCCGGCTCGACCCAGCGCGCAAAATCCGCAGCACGAACCACCCGGTTTCGGAAATCGGCGAAGAGCCGTACCATGATGAACATATCAGAGTTGATGCGCCAGGCACGTGCCACGTCCTCCGGCGCGGCGGAACTGCTCAGCTTGAGCGCCTCAACGCGGGCCGTTTCGACTACTCCCCAGTCAGGCTCCTGCATCGGCCCGTCTGCGCGGCCATGCAAACCGACCAGCACATGATCATAGGGCCACGTATCGGAGGGCGGGGCAGGCAATTCATCAGGGGAGACCAGGAAAGGCGTGGGGTCAATGATGTCACGGGGATATGTCGTCAGCCCGGCAGCCGTTGCCCCCTCCTTCTTCAAGGTCAGGTGCAGGTGGTGGCCGGTCGAGTTGCCGGTGCTGTTCGCCAGGCCGATCAGATCACCGGCTCGAACGGTCTGGCCGCTGTGGACGAGCGCCCGGTTGAGATGCGCGTAAATGGTGCGATAGCCATCGGCATGCTGGATGCGGATATGCACGCCGTAAGGATGGTTGCCCGTCCCATCATGCACCCGATAAACCACGCCGTCGGCGCAGGCATACACGTTGGCGTTGAGCGGGGCGCGGATGTCCACCCCCTCGTGGCCGGGCAGCCCCCAGCGCCGGTACACGTCGGGGTTTTCACCAAAGCCCTGAGTGATAATGGGATAGTCCGTCGGCCAGCGCAGCCTGAAATCCGTCTCCGGTTCCGGGGATGAAGGCTCCTCTTCAGGGGCAGCTTCAGACCCAAAGCGCAGCCCGACAGCGATTCGTCCTCTGAGAAGGTCCCGGAGGGCAGAGGGCGTTGTCACCTCCAGAACGTCCAGCGGGACCTCCGGGGCCTGTGCCTGCAGCCAGCGCACAACATCCCCGTAAGCGGGATATCCGCCCGGCAGGTTCACCACGCTGATCACCTGCGAGGGCCGGTGAAAGCGGATCGCATTCTCAGGACGGGGTGTCACCGAAACGCCGAAGTGAATCGCATACTCCCGAACGGCGTTGACCCAGTCCCAGTAATCCGCACGGGGGAGCAAAATGATGTGGTACTTAACATCCTCGGACATCATTCACCTTTCTTCACCAAGCGATGCAGAGAGAGGACAAACGCGCCTCCGCGCCGGTATGGCAACGCGCTACCTGCTCGTTATAGCACACCTGCCAACAGCTTCCAAGTCGGGAGTTGTGCCAGCCCGTCGGCCTGCGTGTGTTGCCTCTCATTCTGGCGCACTGTATAATCGCCTGCACTGAGCAACCCTACCCGGCAGAAACCAGGAGGCCCGGTTTGCCCTTTAATTTCCTATTCGATCTTGAGCGGCTGAGCGGCCTGTTGCTGGCCGTGGTGGCTATTCTGGCGGCCACCGGCACGGCCCTGTGGATCGCGTTGATCATCTGGACTTTCCGCGATATGCGCTCCCGTTCGCGGGACGTGTTCGCTCAGGTGCTGGCGGCGCTGGTCGTCGCCGTGCTGAACATCCCCGGCCTGCTGGTTTACCTGATCCTGCGCCCTCCGGAGACGCTGGCCGAGCAATACGAACGTGCGCTGGAAGAAGAAGCGCTGTTGCAGGAGATCGAGGGGCGGCAGGTCTGCCCCGGCTGTGGACATGCCATCAAGGAGAGCTGGCGGCTCTGCCCCTACTGCCACACCAAGCTCAAGAAGCCCTGCCAGCACTGCGGGGAACTGCTGGAGCTTCCCTGGACGATCTGCCCCTACTGCGAACAACCGCAGATTGACGAAGCGCTCCGGGCGCGGCGTTCAACCGCCGCCGCGCGTATGTCCCCCCGCGAAGGGATCGAAGAGTAGGGATCGGGGACTATCAGGGGAAGAGAAAAACGCCGGGCAGGTATCCCGGCGTTTTCGCTATGTGCGCTTCAGGCTGGCAGTCCAGGCTAACGGCGCAGGTTGGTGAACGTCTCCAGGCCCGGATACCAGGCCTGAGAGCCGAGCTCTTCCTCAATGCGAAGTAACTGATTGTACTTGGCGACACGGTCGCTGCGGGCCGGAGCTCCGGTCTTGATCTGGCCTGCGTTCAGCGCGACGGCCAGATCGGCGATGGTGGTATCCTCCGTCTCCCCGCTCCGATGGGAGATGACCGCCGTCCAGCCGTGACGCTGTGCCAGTTCGACGGCGGCGATTGCCTCGCTCAGGGAACCGATCTGATTGACCTTCGTCAGCAGCGAGTTGCAGGTGTTCAGTTCCAGCGCCCGCTTGATGCGCTCGACATTCGTCACCAGCAGGTCATCGCCAACGATCTGAATCCGGTCGCCCAGCCGTTCCACCATCAGCACCCACGAATCCCAGTCATCCTCAGCCAGCCCGTCCTCAATCGAGATGATGGGGTACTTCTCGACCCAGTCCGTATAGAAATCCACCATCTCCGCGCCGCTGAGGTAACGGCCTTCCTTCTTGAGATGGTACTTGCCATCCTCGTAAATCTCGCTGGCCGCCGGGTCGAGCGCCAGCATGATCTGCTCGCCGGGGGTGTATCCGGCCTCCTGAATGGCCTCCAGAATCACCTCGACAGCAGCCTCGTTGCTCTCCAGGCTGGGCGCAAAACCGCCTTCATCGCCGACGTTGGTGCTGTGTCCCCTGGCTTTCAGCACTTTCTTGAGGGAGTGATATATCTCCGCCCCCCAGCGCAGCGCTTCGGCAAAGGAACCGGCCCCCACCGGCATGATCATAAACTCCTGAAGGTCGGTGCTGTCCGCCGCGTGCTTGCCCCCGTTGAGGATATTCATCATCGGGACGGGGAGCACGTGAGCGTGCACGCCGCCCAGGTACCGGTAAAGGGGCAGGCCCAGGCTGCTGGCGGACGCCTTGGCGACTGCCAGCGAAGCGCCGAGGATGGCATTTGCGCCCAGCTTCTCCTTGTTGGGCGTGCCGTCCAGCTCCTCGACGAGCAGCGTATCAATCGCGATCTGGTCGAGGGAGTCCATCCCGATCAACGCCTCGGCAATGGGGCCGTTGACGTTGGCGACGGCCTTCGTAACCCCTTTACCCCCGTAGCGGCTTTTATCGCCGTCGCGCAGTTCAAGCGCCTCGTGGACACCCGTAGATGCGCCGGAAGGGACGATCGCCCGTCCGGCGGCCCCATCCTCAAGGTAAACCTCAACCTCGACGGTCGGGTTCCCCCGCGAGTCCAGTACTTCACGTCCGTGAACATGCTCTATGATCGCCATGAGCCATTATCCTTTCCAGAGGGTAGAGGCCGGTAATCCTTCGATCCGGCAGAAAACTCACCCATAGAAGCCGCACGGATCATAGTACACGGGATACCGGTTGGCAAGGAAATATGTCACCGGTCGTGGCGCAGAGGCTCATAACTTCCCTGCCAGCAGGGGAACGCTCGTCAGGCATGGCGTGCCCCGACGATTGATCTCCCTGCCCCGGATACGCTACAATCCGGCGGGATAAACGCCGAAGGGAGCTTTCGAGCTATAACATTTATGACAGCAAGCGGGAAGGAGCGGGTTGTCGTCGCGATGAGCGGCGGCGTGGATAGTTCGGTCAGCGCGGCGCTGCTGCTTGAGCAGGGCTACGAGGTGATCGGTATCATGCTGCGCCTGTGGGCCGAGCCGGGTCGGTTCAACGGGCGGCGTGATAATCGCTGCTGTACGCGCGACCAGATGCTCGACGCCCATTTTGTCGCCCGGAAGCTGGGCATCCCGTTCGAGGTCATTGACGCGCAGGAGGTTTTCAGGCAGCGCGTCGTCGAGCAGTTCATCGAGGGATACAGTCAGGGGATCACCCCTAACCCCTGCCTCTACTGCAACCGGCACATCCGCTTCACCTTCCTGCTAAACGAGGCGCTCGCACGCGGTGCGACTCATCTGGCAACCGGGCATTACGCCCGCGTCACCCGGGCCCCGGACGGCACTTTCGAACTGCGCAAAGGGGTTGACCCGGCCAAGGATCAGAGCTACGTGTTGAGCGTGCTGACGCAGGAGCAGCTCCAGCATGCCATGTTCCCCGTCGGGGGCTACACCAAGCCGGAGGTGCGCGAGTTAGCCCGCAGATTCGGGCTGCCTGTTGCCAGCAAGGGCGACAGTCAGGACTTATGTTTTGTGGCCGACGGGGACTACCGCCGTTTCCTGAGAGCCTACGCCCCGCAGGCTTTCCAGCCGGGGCCGATCAGGCTCCGGTCGGGGGAAGTGGTGGGTGAGCATCGGGGGTTACCCGCCTATACCATCGGGCAGCGTAAGGGGCTGGGCATCTCATGGGCCGAGCCGCTATACGTCATCGAGAAGAAGGTAGCCACAAACACGCTGATCGTGGGAACGCGGGCCGAGCTGGGCCGGGAGAGGCTGCATGCCGGAGAGATGAACTGGATCGCCGGGGGGCCACCGGAAGGCACGATCCGGGCCGAGGTAAAGATTCGCTATAAGGCGCGCTTCATACCGGCCCATGTGACGCCGATCGGGGAGACAGAGGCCGACATCCGGCTGGAAGAACCGCTGCCGGACATCACCCCCGGGCAGGGCGTGGTGATTTACGATGGCGAGCTTGTGCTGGGCGGAGGGATCATCACCCGCGCTGAATAAGCCGCGTCCTGTTCAGCCGCCTGTGATCCAGGCTGTCACCTGCTCGCCCCAGAGGAGCATGATCGTTGCGGCCAGCACAATCGAGGGGCCATAGGGCACAGGCGTATGGGCCTTGTACTGCCGGGCAACCACCAGACGATACCCGATATAAAGCAGAGCGATCAGGCCGCCCAGCAGGATCATCAACACCAGCACAACGACGATCCCCGGTGAACCCACTACCAGCCCGCAGAACGTCGCCAGCGTGACATCGCCAAACCCGAACGGAATTTCGCGCACAGGCTCATGGCGGGCCGTGTTCACGATCCAGAGATACACGCCCCCCAGCAGGTAGATACCCATCACCACGATCTGCCCGATGGCATAGCCAACCAGCCCATCGCGAAGCGCGATCCGCCCGCTGAGCGCCACCTCGATCAGAGCGATCACAAAAGCGGGCAGCATCACCACGTTGAGCACCAGCCGGTGCTCGATATCAATAACGGCGATCAGGAGGAACAGGGCCACGTAGAAGATCAGGATGCCTGTTAGAGGGGTCAGACCCTCACGCCCCCACAGGTAAGCGGTCGCCAGCGCCATGAAGAGGACAACGCCGACAACACGCGCTGGATGGTGGCCTCCTCCCGCGGAGGGTGTGCTTTCCCCTTCGGGTTCCGGGGCTTCAGCCGGTGTTTCCGCGCTTCGGGGCGTCATCCGAAAACGGGGAAGGCGATCCGCCAGAACGTTCACGACCATTCCCAGCAGCCCGCCGACCAGAGCCGCCACGACATATCCCAACATAGATCATCCCCACTGGTGATAAGAGTCAGGGCTTTTACAGCATACCGGACAGGAAGGCATTATAACACGGGGAGGAGTCCCCATTGCTACCCGACAGGGGGCATGATACACTTGCAGCGAAGGCGTATGGCCCGGCCCTTCAACGGGAGAACAACTGCCAATGAAGCGCTGCCCGAAACTCATTCCCCTGCTGCTTATCGCTCTGGCAAGCGTGCTGTCGAGCGCCTGCAGCCGTGCCTCGGAGGGACCTCCCGTGAGCGACTCGGAAGACGTGATCGTCCTCAGCGCCGGGGAACCGGTCCGAATCGCCGTCGCCGTCGCTCAATCGCCGGCGGGCATCGCCGCTGAGGGTCTCGCGCAGCTACGCGGCGCGGAACTGGCAGCCGGGGATCACGGCCCCATTACCGGCCTTGTCCGCAGGTATCCGGTTGAGATCGTCTCGCTGGATACGGCCTGCAGCCCGGAAAGAGGCGAGTCTGTCGCCAGAGAGATAACCGGCGACCCAACCATCGCAGGCGTCATCGGCCATACGTGCACCGACTCGTGTCTGGCCGCCGTCCCGATCTATGAGGCAGCCGATTACACGCTTATCTCGCCTTCATGCGGTGGCCCTGAATTGACCGACCGCGTGATGCACAGCGAGGCGTTCCTGCGCACGATCTACAGCGATCACGCCGAAGGAGCAACCGCTGCCGAGTTTGCCTTCTACGAGCTTGGGGCGCGGCGGGCCGCTCTGCTCCATGACAGTGGTCTTGAGTCGCAGAGCATGGCGTCGGCCTTCGAAGCCACCTTCACCGCGCTGGGCGGTATGGTGGTCGCGACGGAGACGACAACGTCCGAAAGCGATCTGAGAGAGTCGCTTGATGCCCTCTCCACGAGCGGGCTGGACCTGCTCTACGCCCCGCTGCCGCCCACTCAGGCCGTCGAACTCGCCAGCCGGAGAGGGTCACTGCCTGCGGGAACGCCGGTGCTCGGAGGGCGACACTACCTGAGCACCTGGTTCATTGAACAGGCCGGAGCAGACGCAGAAGGGCTGTATGCCGTCGGGCCGCTTGTCACGGGTCCGGCTTACGAGGAACTGGTCAATACCTATCTGCGCCGCTACGGTGAGCCGCCCGCCAGCCCGCTTCTGGCCCACGCCTACGACGCAACCGGTCTCTTAATTCAGGCGATTCAGGAATCCAGCACCGCCGGGAGGCGATGGTTAGCCATAGACCGCCGGGCACTGCGCGAGGCCATCTACAACACCACGACCTATCAGGGCGTCACAGGGGCGATCACCTGCACCGATATCGGGGATTGCAGTTCGAAGACAATCGCGATCAGCCAGGTTCAGGGCGGAGCCTGGCAGGCTGTTTTCGTCCCTTGAAGTAAAGTCCCCCCTCAAAATCGAAGGGCTTACCTCACGTTTCCCTCTCCGGGAACCCTTGTCTACTCGCTCTGCCGCTGGGCCGTCGCCTTGGCGCGTGGGCCGACCAGCCGCTCCGTGCCCTCGATCAGCCGTCGGTAGTTGGGGATCAGAGCCAGAGCGACCAGAATGGCAGTCGCGACTGAGTATCCGACGTAGGCCCAGGGGCTTCCGGCGAACACGGCCCGCAGGACGAAGATAACGACCAGGCTTATGGCGACCAGCGTCGAAGTCACCGAGGCGTATCCGGTCAGCACCAGTATGAGCGGGACAAGAGGAACCATGATCAGCCCCACGACCGGCCACAGAGCCGCTGCCGCGCCGACATTCGGCGCGGTCCCCGCCCCACCCCGGAAGCCCAGGTAAACCGGCCAGTTATGTCCGGCCACCGCTGCCACTCCACAAAGCGCCTCCAGAATCGGATCGCCGGGCAGCAGCAGGCGGGCAATATTGACCGCTCCGATTCCCTTCGCCATATCCCCCAGCCCGGTCAACACACCGGCAAGGACACCACCGGCGCGCAGTGCGTTGGTTCCCCCTGTTCGCCCGCTGCCGACGGTGCGGATGTCACGACCCTTGAGCGCCTGCACCACTATCAGACCGACCGGGATGGCCCCCAGCAGGTATGCCAGCAGGATCGCAACGCCGTAAACCAGAGCAACAGGTATTCCTAAACTACTCACTTGGCCTCCACCCAGAAAGACTTGTGCGGCTTGTATCGATCAAAACCCGCACTCGACGGGCAGGTTACGCAACCGCCCCGTCGGGCAGGATCCGAATCGGAACTTCCACTGCCCGGCCTGCCACAATGGCAAAGGCTCGCAAACTGGCGATCTCGCCTTCCTGATCGGGCACAACGATCACGTGCAGAGTGTCAGGATAATACGCCTGCCCCAGATCCGACGGCGATGGATCTGTCCGGCAGCCGGGTGGGTGAGAATGATAGATCGCCACCAGGTCCCAGCCCCGCTTCTCCAGCAGTGCTAAGACATCGTAGAGCCTTTGCCCTTCCATGAAGAAACTGGTGCGTGGCTCAGCCGCGACATTGGGGACGGGAAACACTTCTCGAACGACTCCCCCCACCCCGCCCATCAAACCGCATACTTCCTCAGGAAAACCAGCCCGAACATGAGACGAGATCGCTTCAAGCTGATGAGGGGAGACCTGAAGGCTGGTAGGAGGCATATTACCTCCGATCTAGGCGTATTCGCAAGCGCCGCTCACCGCTCCGGAGCATGAGTGTGCTATAATCAGTGTAGGTTTTGAACCGTCTAAAATCAAGGTCTATCAGCCACTCTGAGTATGGTTACTATTATCACACAGGAACGGGAAGACTATCTAAAGACGATCTACGAGCTCGAACTGGAAGAGTCACCGGTCCGCACAACCATCATCGCAAAAGCGCTGGGGGTCGAACCAGCTTCGGTTACAGGCATCATCAAGCGGCTGGCCGAGCTCGGTCTGGCGAACCACCAGCCTTACAGAGGCGTAACGCTCACAGAGGAAGGCCGGAAAGCCGCCCTCCGGGTTATCCGCCGTCACCGGCTGGTAGAGCTGTATCTCATAAAGGCGCTGGGGTATAGCTGGGACGAGGTGCACGAGGAGGCGGAAAAGCTTGAGCACGCCGTATCCGACCTGTTCATAGAGCGCATCGCAGCCGCGCTGGGCCATCCCCAGATTGACCCGCACGGTGCGCCTATCCCCACCGAGGAGGGAGAGATTGCCGCGCCAAGCGGCCACGCCCTCAGCACCCTGACCGCCGGGCAGGAAGGGCGGATCACCCGCGTTAACGACAACGACCCCGATCTCCTGCGCTATCTGGCCGATCTGAGCATCCGGCCCGGCGCAGAGATCAAGGTCTGTGAGATTGAGCCTTATGGCGGCCCGATCCGCGTGCTTGTGGACGGCGAAGAGCAGCACGATCTGGG
>DRKO01000372.1 GCA_011051745.1 Chloroflexota bacterium
AGTGATGATTGACGGGTATCCGGGGGACAGTGAAGAGGCCCCCCTCACACTGCTGGCTGAGACGGCCAACTTCGCCGTGCTGGTCGGTGAGGATGCGGATGGCGAAGAAGTGTTCAACATCGAGCTTGGAACGGTCACCCTGCATCTGTTTCGTGAGGAGTGGGAAGAACTGGTCTCCCTGATCCGGGAGGCCGCGCGGCGGGCCTGAAACACGGGAGACCTGTCACCTCTGGAGAGGATATTTGCCACTGCCCGACCGGGCCCGGATGGAGTAGGCTGGGAGAGAAGGGTGGGAGCAAAGCGGAGCCGCCCACCGGGGGGAGGCTCCGCCTTGCCCGGTCAACAGGGCAGATGGGCATAGAGGAAAAGATCGCCTTTTGCTGGTGAGGGGCCGGGGCAAAGGGCGGTTCTCTGCTGCTTTTCCCGGCACTGATTGCCCAGGAGATGGTTCTATGACTCTATCTAAAAAAGTGACGCCGGAGGAGCTTCTGGAGAAGGCCAAGAAGCCCGCCGAGGATGCGATGCGTCTGCATCGCTTCTATCGTGGTAAGGTGCAGACCGCTCTACGATGTGCCGTGCGTGACTTCAGCGACTTTGCCATCTGGTATACGCCCGGAGTGGCTGCCCCCTGCCGTGCCATCGAAAAAGAGCCGGAGCTTGTCTACGAGTTCACCAGCAAGTGGAACACCGTGGCCGTCATCTCGGACGGAACGCGCGTGCTGGGGCTGGGGGATATCGGCCCCAAGGCGGGCCTGCCCGTTATGGAGGGCAAGGCGCTGCTGTACAAGTATCTGGGGGGCGTGGACGCCGTCCCGATCATGCTGGATACCAAAGACCCCGATAAGATCATTGACACCGTCCTGATGCTGCAACCCGCTTTCGGGGGCGTGAATCTGGAGGACATCTCTCAGCCGAAATGCTTCCGCATCCTCGATACCCTGCGCGAGCGGGCCGAGATTCCGGTCTGGCATGACGATCAGCAGGGCACGGCCTCGGTGACGCTGGCCGGACTGATCAACGCGCTCAGGGTGGTGGGCAAGAAGATCGGGGATGTCCGCATCGTCTTTGTCGGTGCGGGGGCCTCCAATATGGCCTGCGCTCGCCTGATCTTCGCCTACGGGGCGGAGCCTGCCAACTGCCTGATGCTCGACAGCAAGGGCATCCTCGGCAAGCACCGTGACGATCTCTACCGCAGGCGTGCCCAGTACGTCCAGAAGTGGCGCATGTGCCAGATCACCAACAAGGACGAGCTTCAGGGCGACATCGAAACCGCGCTGAAGGGGGCTGACGTTGTGATCGCTCTCTCAAAGCCCGGCCCGGGTACGATCCGCAAGGAGTGGATCACCGGGATGGCGAAAGATGCCATCGTCTTTGCCTGCGCCAACCCTATCCCTGAAATCTGGCCCTGGGAGGCCAAGGAAGCGGGGGCGGCGGTCGTTGCCACCGGGCGGAGCGACTTCCCTAACCAGGTCAACAACTCGCTGGGGTTCCCCGGCATCTTCCGGGGCACGCTCGACGTGCGGGCCAGCACCATCACCGACGAGATGGCGATCGCGGCGGCGGAGGCGCTGGCGGAGATGGCGGTCGAGCACGGCCTGAGTGATGAGTATATCCTCCCCTCGATGGATGAGTGGGAGGTGTTCCCGCGTGAGGCGGCTTCTGTCGCCATGAAAGCCATCGAGCAGGGTGTCGCCCGCCGCGCGACGACCTATGAGGAGGAGCTCGAACGCGCCTCCGCGATCATCAAGACAGCCCGCGAGATGACCCACCTGCTGATGAAGGAGGGTTTCATCCCCGAAGCACCTGAAGAGGGAGAGGAGTAAAGCCAATGCATGACCTGATTGTCATCGGGGGCGGACCCGCTGGCCTGACGGCGACGATGTACGCGGTTCAGAAGGGCCTGGATGTGCTGCTTGTGACGCGCGATCTGGGCGGAAAGACCAATTACCGGCTGCAACTGCCCTTTGTCGAACGCTACATGGTGATCAACGGGGATGAGGTGATCAGCCGCTTTGTGCGCGAGATCGAATATCTGGGATTCGCCCACGTGCTGGATAACGTCGAGAGCATCAGGCCGGTTGAGGATGGCTACGAGGTGACGCTCACCGAGGGTGGCCCCCGGCAGGCTCGTTGCCTGATCGTCGCAACAGGGGCGAAGGCTCAGTTGCTCAATGTGCCCGGCGAGAAAGAGTTCATGATGCGGGGGCTGTGCTACAGTGCGATCAGCTATGCCCAGCTCTTCATTGATCACACCGCCGTTGTCATCGGCGATGACGATCTGGCGCTGCGCGGCGTGGCCGAGCTGGCCCGGCTGGCCCGGCACGTGACGCTCGTGGCCCCGACCACCGGGAAGACCGCCTCGCCGCTGGGCGTCTACCTGAGCCAGTTGGAGAATGTGGATTTTCTGGTCGGCTACCGCGTGAAGGCGATCAAGGGCGACATCTACGCTCGCGGCCTCGTCATTGAGAAGGGGGGCGAGGAGCGCGAGCTTGAGGCCGACGCGATCTTCGTCGAGATGGATCTGATCCCGCGTTCCAGAGTGGTCGAGGGCCTGGTCGAGCTGGACGAGAAGGGGCGCATC
This sequence comes from Chloroflexota bacterium, assembly GCA_011051745.1. Classification (GTDB taxonomy): domain Bacteria; phylum Chloroflexota; class Anaerolineae; order Aggregatilineales; family UBA3940; genus DRKO01. Next base: position 2,582 of record DRKO01000372.1, read on the forward strand.
AAGATCAACTCCCGCAATGAGACCAGCGCGCCGGGCATCTTCGCCGCCGGTGACGTGACCGACGGGTACGCCGAGCAGGTGTTGATCGCAATCGGTGAGGGGGCAAAGGCGGCGCTCACCGCCTATGAGTATCTGCTCAAAGCCGGTCAGCCGGTCGTCAGGGCCAAGGCAGGCCAGTGAGCGGATAACGCGCCCGGCAGGCATGAGTTGGGAGGAGGCAGGGGAACCGTGACAGAGCGGTTCTCCTGCCTCCTTGCTGGAGGTAGAAGCTCCTGCTTTTGGCGGCAGAGCATCAGAAACCTGCTACTGAAAATTCATGAATTTTTAATGAAATTTCGTCCCCGGCGGTTGCCATTTCGTTGACTCAGTTGCTCTCTCTAGTGTATAGTGATAAGTGTAATCGGGAGAGTATGAAAAAACGCAGGTGCCCTGGACCTGCCCTCAAAGAATCCTTTCTGGACTCGACAATCCATAATCATTGCGTGGTCTGGTGGTGTGCGAGACGGGATCGAGAAGCACAGATACTGTCTTAATCCGCACCTGTCGTAGTAACGCAGAACACAACCCTTATCGTGCATTCGGCTCCCCCGCGGCAAACGATGGAGGCTGAATGCCCCAGGTAGCGGCGTGCCGTTGGCGCATGCCTTGGCGTTCCAGGGTTATGCTGTCCTGCTTTTTGGTGGTTTGAAAGAGGAGGTGCTATCGAGGAGATATGTTTGTCACACGCAGATGTATGACCTTGTGAGGGGTGTTCTCTGCGTGTGAGGGAAAGAGCCGACCCGTTAGGATCGGCCCCTATCTCTGAGCACAACCCTATCGGGCGACCGGGTCCCCCGCGGCAACGATGGACCCCGGGCGCTCCCAGGTAAGTGGTTCAAGGATTGTGCTGCCTTTTATCATCTTAGCATCCTCACCTCCCAAAGGCAATAGATGGGAGCCGTCCCCGACTTACAAACGCATAACAAATGCACGGCTCATTTCACCCCCCTCGCACAAGGAGACACCGGCTGATCGAGGGCCAATGATGGCCTGATGTGCCTTTTAACCGGCTGTCTTCTACCTTTTGGGAGAAGGAAAATGAACCGAAAGACTGTTGTCGCACTGGTAGCCATCCTCATCATCGCGCTGGCGGCGATGGGAGTGGGCTACGGCCTGTGGTTCGAAGATCTGTTCATCTGGGGCACGGTCAACACGGGCGAGGTGGACGTTGCCCTGTCCCCGCCTTTCCTGGTTGAGTGGTTCACCAATGAGTACGGTGACGTTGTGGCCGCGCCCTGGTATCGCCCCGGCCTGTTCGAGATCAAGGATAACGTCTACTGTGATGCCTGGCTGGAGCAGGTTGATGTGGACTGGGCGGCCAACTATGGCAACACAATGGACGAGGGAGCCAACCTGCTGCGCATCATAGTTGAGGGGGCCTACCCCAGCTACCACTGCACGGTGATCTTCGATGTCGAGAACATCGGGACGGTCCCTGTCCATGTGACGCCGTTCTTCCCCTGGTGGAACCCCAATGACATAGCGGAGTTCTGGGGCTGCTCACCGCCCTTCCCGATGGACGAAGAGCCGCTCCCGATGGACGAAGTCACGATGATGGGCGTCGAGAACCTCGAGATGGTGCAGGCTGCCGACATGGAGTGTGTTGATGTGGACGGGGAGTGCATCCCCTGGCTGCAGCTACACCCCGGCTATCGCACCTACTGCGCCGTTGACATCCACTTCAGCAACGAGGACGGGGTCTACGAGAACACGCGCTACGACTTCGTCTTCATGACCGAGGCCTATCAGTGGAACGAGAGCCCCAACTTTGCCGAGGTGAACCTGGAGGCCTTCGGCATTGACACGGGCGAGTAGCCACCTGTGAACAGGTGTCTGTGAGAGAGCAGAGCATGTGGGGGCAGGTATCGCGGGGCCTGCTCCCCCTCTCCTCGTATCCCGTACCTGATGGTTGCAGGCGAAGCCACCTGAGGGTGGGAAAGAGGTGATATATGAACCGTCGGACGGTAGTCCTGCTGGTCGGTTTGCTCATCATCGCGCTGGCGGCGATGGGAGTGGGTTACGGCCTGTGGTTTGAAGATCTGTTCGTCTGGGGCACGGTGACGACCGGCACGCTCGATGTCGCGTTCTCCGGCCCTTACATTGATGAGTGGTTCGCGGACGAGAACGGTGCGGTGCTGGCGACCGATGAAGGAGGGATTCCGCCTCTCGACATCCCGGAGACCGATCTCGGTCTGTTCCAGATCAAGCATGACACGGTCTACTGTGATGCCTGGCTGGAGGGGCCGGACGGCGACTCAAACGTGGATGAGGGGGCGGATCAACTGCTCATCGAGGTAGGAGGAGCGTACCCCAGCTATCATTGCCTGGTCACTTTTGATGTGACCAACATCGGCAGCGTGCCCGTGCATCTGGAAGGCCCTGTCAGTGCGCCCTGGAACCCGGAGTGGGTCGAACTGGCAGAGTGCTTTGTGCCAGGGCAGGAAGAAGAGATTGTGCAACTGCACGAGGGCGAGTCCGCCTACTGCAGTGTGCTGATCCACTTCACCAACGATAGCGGCGTGGAAGAGAACGCCACCTATGAGTTTGCCTTTGCCATTCGAGCGTACCAGTGGAACGAGTCCCCCGGCGCAGCTCCCGGCTGGCCGCCCGGTGGCGAGACCACCCTTGACTATGGCAACGTCGCGCTCTCAGGCGGCTTTGAAAGCGGGAACTTCGATGAGGTCTGGGACCTGACGGCCTGCGACATGGAGATTCGCGCCACGCTCGATATGACCGGCATGGTGGACGACTTTGGCGGCGATGCCCACGCCTGGGGAGAGTTCGGTATCCGGGCGGTGGGGTATGGCAACTTCAACCCCACCTGGATGTCGGACGGTGCGGGTGTCTGGATCACGACGGATTACGACTGGACGCTCAATACCTTTGATCCGGACCCACCCGGCTCCCCGACTCTGGACCTGGACGACAAGCTGATCCTCCAGCGTGGCGGAGGCTGGGATGAGTCCTACTACAACCTGCCCTCCTCGCCACCCAATCCCTGGGCCAATCACGGCATCTGGTATGACCGTGATGGCGTTGATCCCTGGCAGGCGGTGATGTGGGGCGCGGTTGACGGTGGAACCTACAACACCGGCGGGCTGTACGACGTCGTTCTCTCCTTGCATGCCAACAGTGCTACCGAGGGAACCGCTTATCTGACGATCAACGGCGTTCAGCAGGGGTTCTATGACCCCGGCTGGCATGATGGGCCGCCGGAGCTCTACCCCGCCGGGATGACCTTCACGGGCGATATGACGCAGATGCAGGTCTTCTACGGGCTGTATGGCTATGGGGCGACGCATACCCTTGGCCTTAACGGTATCACGGTCACAGGGTGTCTGCCCTGGAACTAGACGCATCGGGTGGGGGCTGTGCCTTGAACTGGCCCGGTCCCCACCGGTACGCCATCTTCTGTTGTGATCATCTGCCGGAACGCCGCTTATGCGGTGGGGGAGTCGAGAAAACATCATCCAGTGAGTATCCGGAAAAAGGAGAAAGGAAGTGGTTATGAAC
>DRKO01000373.1 GCA_011051745.1 Chloroflexota bacterium
CCGGATGGCCTGATGGATGAGGCGGGCCGCGTCCTCCGGCAACACCTCATGAACCCTGCGCCTGCTCAGTTCCTCAGCCGGACGGTACAGGTCTTTGCTGTGCGGGGAGAGGATATCAACGTAATAACCGTCCTCGTTGTAGATGAAGGCCAGGTCCGGCAGGGCGGCGATAAAGGCACGCAGACGGGCTTCGCTGTCACGCAGGGCCGCCTCCACCCGCTTTTGCTCGCTGACATCGTTCAGGACGATCAGGACCCGGCCATCCTCCTGAACGGACGAAGTGCGGCCTTCCAGATAGGTGACCGTGCCATCCTCCCCCGTGACGGTGCAGGAGAAGACATCGGGCCTCCCCGTCCTGCGCGACCGGCTGACAGCCGGTACGATCGCCTTCTCCATCTCAGGGGGCAGTGCCGCTTCAAGCGGCTGGCCGATTGAGGCATCAGAGAGGGACAGGACGGGCGGAAACCGGGGAGGGAGGAAGAAGGCGCTCAGGCGGTTATCCTCATCCACCTGCAACAGAGGGCTTGGCATCGAGGCGATAACGGTGTGCAGGGCGTGCTGACGCCTGATGAGTTCCTGCTCAACCTTTTTGAAGCGGGTGATGTCTTCCGCCACCTTGACAAAGTGGGTGATATTCCCCTCCGTGTCCGTGATGGGCGAGATGGAGGCCATCTCCCAGTAAAGCTCGCCGTTCTTCTTACGGTTGACGAATTCCCCGTACCATGTTTTGCCGCTCTTAATCGTTTCCCACAGCTCCACATATTTCGCCTGTGGGGTCTGGCTGGATTTGAACAGCCGGGGAGTTTTCCCTATCAACTCGTCAGGCGTGTAGCCGGTCAGTTCGGTCACACGGGGGTTGACATACTCGATCCGCCCCTCACTGTCGGTGATCACAACCGTGCTGGGGCTGTATTCGACCGCGCTCGCCAGCTTGCGGAGCTCCCTTGCGGTCCGCTTATTGTCGGTGATATCACGGAGCACCACGACCTTGCCCGTCGGATGCTCGCCCCAGCGGATGGGGAAGATGCTCAGATCATAATAGCTCCGCCCGCCGGACGAGCGGGGAATCTCGATCTCCACGTGTGCGATCTCGCCCTCCGGGGAATGGTCAGGGTACTGCTCAAAGACCTGTGGCATCAGTTCCCTGAGAGAATGCCCCCGCACCTCCTCCAGGGGCCGCCCCAGAGCCCGGCTCGCCGCCAGGTTGATGTCAACGATCCGATCTGCGGCATCCAGCATGAACACGAGTTCCCCCGTGCCGTCCGCAAGAGTGTTGCAGGTGACGGTGAGCAGATCGGGCAGCAGGTGATCGCGGCCTGTCCGGGCCAGCAGCACGGCCATCACCGACAGCCCGAATGAGGAGACCGGAAGCGAGAGGGAAGGGATCAGGCGGGAGGAGTCAATAGCCGAAAGGCCGCTCAGCAGCAGCCCGCCCGCCAGCAAAGCGGTATACTGCTGCCGCAGTCTGCCGCTCGTATGCAGAAGGCGTCGGGCGATCAGGGCGGCGGCTATCAGGAACAACAGGCCAGTATACAGCTCGTAGATGTGGAACCAGGGGCCGGGCTGCCAGCCGAGGCGCACCGTGTAAGAACCCAGCCGCACAAACGTGGAGTCGCGGATAAACAGATGATGCGCTCCGTTGGTCAGGTTCAGCGCAACGCTCACAGCGGGGATCAGGAACAGGAGCCACCCCGCGCGGCGGGCCAGCCGCCTCCGGCGCTTCAGATACCCCAGATAGTCCAGCACAAACAGGAGGGTTAAGGGGGCCACAAGGGGCAGGAACGCGAAGCGCACCGTCCAGAGCCAGAAGCCAGCGGATTGCGGCGTCTGGCTCACAATCGAAAGCCCAACCGAGATGATCACTCCCATAACGGAGAGCGTCACAAGGGCAAAGCCGGTAGCGGCAGGGTAAGCCCTCCGCTGCCAGATGTAGGCTATCAGGTCTATCAGGATCACGGTGGCGACCACGTGCGCCACCAGATAAGCGGTCACTATGTAGATCGGCATAACGGGCCGTCCCTCCGGCGGATACCCGCCGAACCACCCTCCTTACCCCCCACTATTCTAATAATCTGTGGCGGGGGTGTCATCTTCGCCACCCTCAGCGGATCGTGATCGTCTCCTCCAGAACGACCCGCGCATCGGGGAGCGGGCTCCCATCAGAGGAAAGAGCGGGCAGCCGGTCGCCGGTCGCCGGATCGTACCAGCCCAGCGCGATCCGGTACGTGCCCGGTGGCACGTCGCTCAGGTCAAGCGTCAGTGTCTCGGTGACGACTTCCCCTCTCACCCAGCGTGAAGTGGGGTAGGTGTAGCCGCGCGGCATGGAGTCAAGCTGGGCAACGATCTGCCCGCTGGATGGGTCGAAGAGGTGGACGAAGCTCTTATAATCGGTGGCCGGATCGGCCAGCGCGCCCCACGCGATTTCCAGATCGAGCCTCTCCCCGTCCTGCCGTAGCGTGTACCCCCACAGCCTGAGTTGATCTCCGAAGGTGACCTCCAGAGGGGTTTCCAGAGACGGCACGTCGAACTCACGCATCCGCCCTTCGAGCCGCACCGTCCCGGCCTGATAGGGCTGACCGAGCGGCTCGCCCGTCTCCGAGAGCAGCCGCAGCACCAGCGCATAGTCGCCGGGCGGCAGGTCGCGGGGCACGTCGAGCCGGTAACGGCCCAGCACATAGGCGCTGCACCCTCGCTCCGGCAGCCAGCTTCGCGGGTCGGCGCCGGGCACAAGGGGCGTCTCTATCCGCCAGCCTTCCCCCTCTGCACTCAGCAGCACCCACTCAAGCCGGTAAGCCTGCTCCGGCGGGGCGTCAACCAGCCACCCGGCCTCAACCCCCAGCGGCTCGCCCTCCGGGAGCGTCTCCGGGAACGACGCGCCATCGAGGCCGATCTCCGGCGCGAACCTGTGCAGGGCGTCCGGGGCGGGGCAGCGCTGTGCGAGTTCCCGGTAGGTGATCCCTTCGACGCTCGCCTGTCCGATCGGCTCAAGCGAAACCGCGTCATAAAGCGTTATTCGGAGCATATAGCCGCCGGGCGGCGTGCCCTCCGGCAGGGTGAGGTGGTACGTGTCAGGGATGATCTCGCCCATCTGCCAGAGGCCGGTGGGATACATCCCCGCGCTCCCCGCCTGCGCGTCGAGCGCGGCCCATTCGTTCCCTGCTGCGTCGTAAAGCCGCAGGGCGATGGCGTAGTTGCGGGTCGCTTCCGCCAGCGCTTCCCACCACAGCGTAACGCGCAACGCTCCGCCCCGCTCCTGAGAGGAAACACTCACCAGCCGGAAGGGGCCGAAGTCCGCCTGATCGGGCGTCAGCGTGCCGTCCGGCTGAACGTGCTGAGCCGGAATAACCACCGGCGCGAGGACAACCGGCCCGCGCGTGAGGCCGTTCGCAGTCAGCGCCGGAGCGTCCGACGCGATCTGAGGGAAGTACAGGCCGGGTGTGACCCCCTCCACCCGCCAGACATCGCCCGCAGGTATGATGGGAGCAGCCCCCTGCCCGGCCTGCTGGGGCGGCGGAACCAGCGTCAGGGAGGGCTCGCCGGCCTCCGGCTCTCCCTCCCGGAGCAGCCGGTAGGAGAACACCCCATCTTCCAGCCCGTAGCGGGCGTCGGTCAGGCGAACCCCGTCCTCAAACCGGATCGGTGCGCGGTAGAAATAGGCTTCCTGCGCGAAGTCGGCGTTGAGCGGGCCGCTGGTCGGTTCCGTCTCCGGCAGGCTATGGAGCACCATCGCCACCACAATTACCGACGTTATCCCCCCCGCCGCCAGCGACCAGCCCATCCAGTCTGGACGGGGGATGCGTGGCCGCCAGAGGGCGAGGAAGATCACCAGCCCGGCCAGCGAGACCAGCTCCGCGCCCAGCCGGAGGGGCGTTCGCCCCAGCCACAGCCGCACCGTGTGGCGGCCCTGCGGAACGTCGAACTGGACGTATCCCAGCCCCTCAAGGGGTGTCAGAGCGGCCCGCTGCCCGTCTACCTCGACCCGCCAGCCCGGCCAGTAAAGCAGCGGCAGGGCGACACGCCCCGAAGCGCTCTCCACCTCGACCGCCCAGACCTGATCAGCAGCCCCCGCCTCCAGACGGCGGGCCGTCCCCGTCCCCTCCAGGAACTTCGCGCGTGGCTCGCGGCCCAGCAGCACATCCGAACTGTAGGGGCGGGGGCGGGTCCAGGTCGGCAGGTATTCGTACCGGATCGTCGTGCCGATGTTGCCGCTGAAGGCCTCGTACCACCGGAGGCGTTCGGGAGTCACGTCGGCATCGGTGAGAGGGATGAAGTCCGGGCGGAGCGTGCCCAGCGCGGCCACGGCAAGGAGCGCGCCCGGCAGACATATCAGGGCAGCCCGCAGGGGGGCGTTTCCCCTTCTCCCCTGCTCAGGGAGGAACTCGGAGACGGCGGAGGTGACCGCCGCGCCGAAAAGGGCCTGAATGGAGAGAAAGCGCCACGGAAACTGCACCAGCGGCAGAAGCGGCAGGGCATCCCAGAGCGCCCGCGAGAGCGGCGTGATCATCAGCGTGGAGGCCACCAGCCCGAACAGCAGGAAGCCGTCGCGCCAGAAGGTGCGTTCACGGGCCAGCCGGATCGCCAGTCCGACCAGACCGGGCGCGATCAGGGCGACCTGTGCCAGCCCCATACTGAAGGGACTGGCTGCCTCGCTGCCGGTGTCGTAGTCGAACAGAAGGGCAGGCTGGATCAGGTCTGCCCCCCGGAAATGGTTTGCGTAGAAGAAATAGCCGCTCGTCTGCGCCTCAAGCTGCACGTATCCCTGCTCGCCCAGCGCCGGAACCCAGACCCAGGCCGCCAGCGCCAGCCCCAGCCCCCCCGCTCCGGCAAGCAGGGCGATCCGGCGGAAAGCCGACCGGCTGTCCGTCCCCTCCGATGGGGCAACCCCCAGCCCGCAGCCCAGCGCGTAAACCGCCGCAAAAGGGGCGAAGATCAGGGCCGAGACGTTGTGGGTCATCACCAGCGCGCCGAAGGCCAGCCCGGCGAACGCCATCCGGCGCGGAGTCGGGCGCTGCGCCGCTCCGTAGAGCGTGAGCAGGATCAGCGGAAACCAGGCCATCGCCCAGAACTCGGCCAGCGAGTCGCCCCGCACGTACAGGTTGACGAGATGGTAAGGGGCGAACGTGTACGCCGCCGAAGCGATAAATGCCATACCGGCACGGCCTGTGATGCGCCGCACCCACGCGAACATCCCCCACGCCGCGACGAGGAATCCCAGCAGGTGGGTCAGCTTGAGGCTCAGCACGTAGGAGAAGCCCAGCAGGCGGAAGCCCGCCGCGAAGTAAAAGGGCAGGGCGGCGTAGTAGCTGAAGAAGGGATACCCCAGTCCGAAGGCCGCGTCGGGCATCCAGCGGACGGGGAAAACCCCCTCGCGCAGGGCGGCTTCAAGCTGGTGCAGCCGGAAGAGCAGGAAGGGGCTATCGCCACCCCCGCGTGTGTTCAGGAAACCCGCGTTGAGCAGTAAAGGCGCGGCGGCCAGCAGCGCGAAAAAGAGCGAGCCAGCCAACCACCGGAGGGCTGCTGGCTCGTCGAATATTGGTTTATGCAGGCCGGGATGTGCCGTGCCGCTCACGCTTGCAACGGGGCCTTAGATCTGCTGTCTGGGGCGGATCAGGAGGAAGTATCCGGCAACGCTCAGGCCGCCCAGCAGCAGGATCACGCCCAGGGCAGCGACCAGTGCGATCACCCACGTTGGCAGCCCGCCCCGTGCGCTGCCCTCCGTGCCTTCCTCTGCGCTGGCTTCTCCGGCCAGTTGTGCCCCGAACTCGCGGCTGACCGTCGCGCCGGGCGCAAGGCTCACTGCCCACGTCTGATCGGTGGTCGGGGTGTAATTATCGGCCACCCAGGAGACAATATACGTCCCCGACGGCAGATCGGTAAAGCAGTAGGACGTGCCGGAATCGTCGGTGATGTATGTCCCGACCGTCTGTGTGCCGTCGCTCACCGCGAAGGTGAATCCGGCCAGCGCTGGCTCGTCCGGCTCACGGAGACCGTTACCGTTCGCATCCTCGTAGCTCATCACGCAGATTGTGCCGCTGGCCTCCGCCTCGGCGGCCTCCGGCGCTTCAGCCGGTTGTTCTTCCTCCGGCGGTGCTTCGGCGACCGCCTCGCCTTCGCCTTCCTCGGCGGTGGGCTCCGCCGTCGGCTCCGGCTGGGCCCCCTGCGCGGGCTGGATGATCAACCGCTGGCCGACGTAGATCACATCGCTGGTCAGATTGTTGAGCTGGCGTATCTGGTCCAGGCTGACCTCATACGTCACCGCGATCCCGATCAGCGTCTCGCCGGGCGAGACGATATGGACGACCGAACCATCCGGCGCGGGCGTGGAGCGCGGGATCGAGCCGACCGGCACGCCGGAGGAAGGCGGCTGGGTCGGGGCCTGAGTGGCCGCCTGAGTTGCATCGGGAGGCGGAGCACCCTGCCCGACCGAGACCAGTTCGGCGTCATCCCAGTACGTATCGCTCTGCTCAACGGGGAAGTCAGGGCGGGAGCGGACAAAGACCGTGATATGATCGGCAGCAGCGGTCGCCTCGATGGTCAACTGCTGATAGGTATCCGGCGCGAGCACCTCGCCCGACCACACGATAGAGCCGGAGCTCCAGTCCTCGCCCCCGTTGGGGTCAATGCCGATTGAGACCCTGACGTTTGTATCCGAGGTCGTCACGTCCCGGTCGGTCGTTGACCAGGTATGTACCCAGATGCTGAAACGGTAGATCGTGCCCGGCGTGGCAGCGACTCGCTGGTAGAGACCGGCATCGTATCCCCGGTACTGCGTCCAGTAGCTCGCCGCCTTCGCGCCGGAGTGGGCACGGGCCGGGCTGGAAGGGTTGTACCCCAGCGGGCGGTCAAGGGACGGGTTCCACCAGGGAACCCAGCCGGTGGGAATACGCAGGGTTTCATCCCCGTTAAAGGTGTATTCCTCGTCCTCAAAGCCGGGGTTGGCGAGCAGGTTTCCGCTCTGCGCGGCGGGGGCAGCGAGCGCGGGCACGGCGACAGGCGCCAGCGCCACCAGCAAAACGCTCACGACCGCGACTGTCACGCTCCGTAACGATTTCATCTTCTGTCCTTCTCTCACTGTTCGTCTCCGGCTGCCGGGAGCGGCAATATCAGCGCGTTATCCCGGTGCGCCGTCCCTGCCTGCACAAGTGACAGCCGGGCGCTCGTGGCCGGGTCATAAAGCCCTATCAGCAGGCGACTCTCCTCCTGCTCCGGCCACGTGATGGGCACTCTGATCGGGTGAATGATAACGCTTCCCATTCCCCATGACAAAGGGGGATAATAAACGCTGCCGGGCGGTTCGTCAACCTGGGCCAGAATGGTTGTGCCCCCCTCCGCCACCACGTGTAAGAACATCTGCACCGGCTCAGATGGGGGATTCTCCGCGTACCATGTGAGGCGTACAGATAGCTCTCCTCCACTCTGAACGACCCGCGCCCCAATCAACTCGATTCCATTCTCGAAACGTCCGAGCGGCGGTGGGAGTTCCCCGCGCCGTTCCGCCGTCCAGCGCACGTAAAGCCGGTAAGGCTCCGGCTCCAGATCGCCCCGCGTTTCCGGCCCCGGCCAGACTCCGATCTGCGCCCCTTCGGGCAGCACGGAGAGCGTCGGAGCGAGGTCAGTGTGCGGCCAGGCGATCAGGGTCAGGGGCGGCTCATCCGGCGAGAGCGTCTCACCCTCGCCGTAAAGCCTCAGCTCATCCGTCCGGGTGAGCAGGAACCGCACCGAGGGGAAGCTATCCCGGAAGCGTCGGTCGAGGTAAAGCGTTCCCTCCGAGGCGTTGGCCTCGCGTGCCAGATCGGTTGCCGCCGACTGGAAGAAGTAGCCGCGCACGGGGTCGCTGCGATAGCAGCCCGCATAGTCGAAGCCGGACAGAGAGGGGATGCCACCCGTCCGGCAACCGAAGTAATCCCGCACCGTCAGCCCCGCGCTGATCGTCAGGAGGGCGATCAGGCCCGCCTCCGGCAACCGGCCCGCGCAGGGGACGGTTTGGAGCCGCTCCAGCGCGGCGTCGAGGGCCAGCGCCGGGATCAGCACGACGACCGGCAGCACCCCCGCCGCCCGCAGGAAGTGCGGGGCGTCCTCGGCCAGCAGGGTCGGCAGTGAGAGGACGGCCACCCAGATCAGGCTTAACGCCAGCGCCGGACGTTTTCGCCAGCGTGCCACCCCCAGAACCACACCCCCCAGAAAAGCGACAGCGAGCAGCGGGTCGAAGATCGGGCGGCCCGGCACGTTGTGCCGCCAGATCGTATCGCCCCGCCAGGTGAACATCCCCAGCGTGCGCAGGGCGCTTCGCAGGGCCGTTCCCGGCAGGTCGCCGTGATTGATGCTCTCATTCCAGATTGCGACCTGCCCGCTACGCCCCAGCACAACCGCTGGCCGGGCAATCGCAACACCGGCCAGCGGCAGGATGGCAAGCAGGGCCGCCACGCCCCCCCAGACCAGCAGTTCCCGGCGTCCGCGCAGCCACTCGCGATGCCAGATCAGCCCGTAGGCGAGCATCAGGGCCAGCGCCAGAGGCGTGAAGCGGGCCGGTAGATATGTGTAGAAGCTCAGGCCATAGGCGATCCCCGCGCCGACCATCGCCCGCCGGTCGCGGGCCTGCAGGCCATACGCGCCCAGTCCGAGCGCCAGTGCGCCGAAGAGCGGCAGTGACACCGCCCGGAACCCGATCCGGCTGAGGTGTACATGCCACAGCAGCCCCGCCAGAATCGCGGCGCTGAGCAGGCCGACCTGCCGGTTACCCCATGTCCGGCCCAGCAGATAGGCGGCGGGCAGGGTGAGCAATCCGCAGATCGCCGCCGCCGCCCGGACTCCGAGCGTCGTCCGCCCGAACAGCCCCACCGTCGCGGCCATCAGGTAGATGAAGAACGGCTCGCGCCCGTTGTTGGCAGGGAAGTAGAGCGGATGCGCCCCTTCCAGAACGCTGACGGCGTCCAGCCCGTTGATGGCCTCATCCTGATACAATCCGTAGGGATGCTCGCCCGGCATGATCAGGCGCATCACGACTCCGGCCAGGATGAGGGCCAGCAAACCGGCGGTCGCTATCCGGCCCGGCTGAGAATGACTGTGAGCGGGGGGCACTGGTACTCCTTGCTCTCCTGTTGTGAGCATCCAACCAGAACGATACGATGGTAGTATACATAGTGACCGTAGCAGGTACATGATACCGGAACCGGGTGTAGCATGGGAATCAAACTGGACTGGGAAGTTGAATCGGAAGGCGGCTGGAGCGAGGTTGGGGAAGACCCCCGCGCGGTGGCGGCCCGCAGACGGCGTGCCCGCCGCATTCGTAACGCGCTGGTGGGCGCGTTGTTGCTGGCCGGGCTGGTGGGCGGGGGCGTTTACTGGCGTCTCAGGCAGGTTGAGCAGCAACTCCGGGCAGACCTGGAAACAACCGTCGCCGCCGAGACGCTGGCGCTGCGCATTGGTGACCGCGCCGCTTTCCTCTCCGTTCAGGCCGACGTGGGGGAGTGGCAGCGCATCCAGAGCCACACTTTCGATGAGTATCAGGCCCTCGCCCCCCGTCTGGAAGCGAACGGCGAGATCGTCGCTCTGGAGATCGGGACCAGCCGGGCACACGTCACCGTGCGTGAGGTGCTGGACGGCGAGCCGTATCACGTGCTGTGGTTCTATGAATACGACAGAGAGCGGGGCTGGCGGCATGTCCCGCCCCGGGCCGATTTCTGGGGCGAGCAGCGAGAGATGCAGACCACCTATTTCACCCTCCTCTACTACGAGAAGGACGAAGCGCTGGCCGGGGCGCTCAGTGCGCGACTCAACGGCTGGTGGGAGACCGCCTGCCGCCTGACGGCCTGCCGCTCGTTCGGAGAGCCCCCCCGTCCAGAAGTGCGCATCGAGCCGGACCCGCTGGTAGAGGTCGGCTGGGCCGCCTACGACCGAAATACCCTGCTGATTCCCTCCCCTCTGCTGGGGCGTGTGCCCGAATCGGGGGAGACAGACCCCGCCCTGATCAGCGCTCTGGCAGAGCAGATCGCCACGCGCTGGGGAGAAACTCTGCTGGGCGAGCAGCCCGACCCGTACTCGGAGGTCGCGTGGGTGCGGGACGAACTGACGCTCTGGCTGCGCCACGAATTCGACCCCTCCGCGCCGCCCTCAGGTCTTTTCAACCCTCTGGTAGAGGCCTACGGACCGGCCATCGTGCCGGAGTATCTCGATCTGATCCGCCGGGGCGCAGGTGCGGTCCCCGCCCTCCAGCAGGTGACCGGGACGCCGGTTGCCGATCTGCCCGTCAACTGGGAGCGGTACTTCACCTACCGCCTGCGGGCTGAGGCGGCCATGATCGCGGAGGGCTTCACCACCGAGGCCCGTCTGCTCTTTGGCGATCCGGAACGCACGGAGGAAAACGGCGTGGTGGACATCGCAACCGAGGTGATGGCCGTGCCGGAGTCCATCGAGGTGCAGGGGGTCACTTATTTCAACGGGACGGCCTGGGCCGAGGTATGGTTCTACCGGCAGGGCGCATCTGTCGGGGACGCGCTGGTGACGTTTGAGCCCTTCCGCGTGGTTGATGACCGCTGGGTGCATACTCTGGCTTACTTCGAGGACTGGGGCGATCTTCTGGATGAGCGCAGCCCTCACGTCACGCTCGCCTATCATGAGCTGGACGCCTCCGCCACCGAAGGGCTGATGGCGAAGCTTGAGGCGGCTTACGGGCAGGCCGTCTCGGATTTCGGTCTCTCCCCCGCCGCGCTCTCGGTGAGCGTCCTGATCACGCCCTCCAGCCAGCCGGGGCGAGAGGCCCCCGTCGCGCCGGAAGGGCAGGGCGCGGCGGTTGTCCCTGTGGCGGTGCTTTCGCCTTACGCCAGCGGACGGCGGCCCGGCGTCAGCGTTCAGGAGTATCTCACCCTCACGACCATTCAGAAGATGATCGAGAGTCTCGTGGCCTACGAGGTCGCGCCCTTCCCGCCGCATCATCCCCTGACGGTCGCTCTGGCGGGCTGGGAACTGGAGCGGCTTGGCGTCACGCCCCCCGCAGCGCAGAACGTCACGCCGGAGGCTTTCATCTCGCAGCCCTTCTCGATAGAGACACTGTGGGCGGAGGACGGCAACATGCCGGGCTTCACACACGGGACGGCCACAGCACCGGCGAACGAACTGGCAGCCCGCGTGTTGATCGATCTGCTGGTGGAGCGTTACGGTCCGCAGGCGATTCCCGCCCTCATCCGCTACCTGCCCGATTCTATCAGCCTGGACGACTGGCTTTCGCGCAGTCTGGGGATCGGCACTGCCGAGATCGAGG
>DRKO01000374.1 GCA_011051745.1 Chloroflexota bacterium
CCCCCGCCAGCCCGAAGACAGTTGCGTCACCGAAGCTGTAGAGATACTCCCCCGTGCCGGCGAAGACAATCACGCGGTAAGCGTCGGGGTCGGTGACATACACGTTCCCCTGAGCGTCCACATCGAGGTAAGGCCGCTCATTGGTCTGCGCAAACCAGGCGTCCACATACCACTCACGGATAAACACGCCGTCCGGCGTGAAGACCTCAATGCGCTGGTTCCATGTGTCGGCCACGTAAAGGTTGCCATCCGGCCCGATAGCCAGCCCGACCGGCTCGTCAAGCTGGCCGATCTGCGCCCCGCCGGAGCCGATCTGCCGCACGAAGAAATCCTCGCCATCAAAGACCTGAATACGCTTGTTACCCGTGTCGGCCACGTAGACCATGCCGTCCTGATCAACGGTGACATCGCGCGGTCCCCAGAAGGCCAGAGGATCGTCAAGGACGTTAGGGCCTTCAAAGCCCCAGTTGTTGATGTACTCGCCCTCCAGCGTGAAGGTCACGATACGATGGTTCCACGTGTCGGCCACGTAGACGCGCCCGTCCGGGCTGACGGCCACCCCCCACGGCTCGTTCAGAACACCCGGCTGCGGCGCGAAGCCATGAGTGCCGAAGGCGCGGATAAAGTTGCCGTCCGGCCCGAAAACCGCGATCCGATGGTTGTTGGTATCCGCCACGTAGAGATTGCCGTCCGGCCCCATCGCGATCCCGTGCGGGCGGTTGAGGATTCCGGCCCCGAAGCTCAGTTCGGGCAGGACATCCCGACTGTTGGCGGCGTAAGGATCGAGCGCCTCGGCGATGTCCCCCGCCGCCACGCCGTAATCCCACACCTGAGCGAAGACATCCCGCCGGATGTAAAGCCGCATCCGTTCGGCAGGCGTCCACTGGCTGAGCTCGAAGCTGCGCCCCACAGCCTCCCCGTAGGCGGTGTAGTCCCGTCGGTAGAAGATGTCCCACACGCCGCGTTGCAGAGCCGGATCGCGGAAGAAGTTCCGAATCTTCTCACCGTTCAGGTTGAAGTAATCCTGCATCGGCCACCACATGCGGATATATTCGAACTGGTAATAGCGGTCGCCGAGCAACGGCTCAACCTTGACCCAGTTATCCGGCCCGGCGAGGATAACCGGCGCGTCGCCGATCAGGCCACGCGAGGGCTGGTCGGCGTAGTAAACGGCGTTGTAGTAATTCCGCAGATACCACGAGAAGGGCCACGAAACGCGGTTGTCATAGGCGACGCGCAGCCCGTAGCCGTCCGTCGTCTTGAGTGAGATTTCCTCAATCTGATCCATCACCTCCTTGACGGACCCCGCCGAGTGGGCATACACCAGATACTCGGTCGCCTCGTCGTAGGTGATGTAGGCCGCCCGCCAGGCAGCGCGGGCAGTCAGGAAGGCCAGCCACCCGACCAGACACAGGCTCGCCACACGGGCCACCTGCCCCGCTCCGACGCGGCGCACGGCGACGATCACGCTTACCAGCACGCCTGCCAGCACGATCAGAGCGGCCATCCAGACCCCCGTACTGGCGAGGGCCGCCGTTGTGCGCCCTCCGAAAACGCCGCTCTGGTAGGAAACCGGCACAACGGTGTTGCACAGCAGGTTGCCGGGCGTGAAGCGGCACAGCGGAGCCGTCACACGCAGCAAAGCAACCACCAGAACGGGGATCAGGAAGAAGAGCACCCAGGCGGTCGTATCCCACAGCCTGCGCCAGTTGATGCGCTCCAGCGTGCGGCCCACCACCCAACCGCCCAGCAGGATCATCGGCGTGGTGAGGTGGGTGGTCAGCCAGGGCATCTTCTCCCCGGCCACAGAGTAGGCGATCAGGTTCAGGATAACCCAGTAAGCGATGAAGGGCAGAACCGGAAAGCGGATTGGCGCGTCGAGATCAATAAGGCGACGGCCCGTTGCCTGCTCCTCCCCGCCGAGGGTCGGATCGGATTCATCGGAGGGGGGCCTCAGCACCGCCCGGACGTTCTCCACAGCGGGGCGTAAGAGCGTCCCCAGCCCGACCACCCCCGCCGCCAGCGAGAGCAGAACCGGCAGGAACTCATAGATCGGCAGCAGGACGACCAAGTAGTAGTACCAGGGCTGACCACCTCGCTTGACTTCCTGTTGCGCCAGCCAGTATCCCAGCGACCCGATGATGCCCGTCCCCAGCCCCGCGCCGTTGGTGAACATGGTCGTAAAGAAGAAGACGAAGATCGCCCAGTACACCCCCCCGATGGTCCACCACCGGCTGGCGAGAAAAGCCTGCATCCAGTCGAGAAGGTCGGGGGGCACTTCCACCCGCTCCGCCGGAGCCTCATCCGGGAAATCCACCCCCCCACCCCTGAGCGGGGCTCCCCGGTCGGCCAGTTCAAACACCGCCGCCGCAGGCAGGAGGCGAGGCTCAGGCGGCTTCATGAAATAGGCCAGACCGATCAGGATGCTGGTCGTCAGCACCGGCAGGGTGAACAATATGCTCCGTGTGACTCCGGCGGCTGACTCGTCCACCGGATCGTAACCGGCGGCCACGATCAGCAGGGGCGTCAGCATGGGCAGGATAAGCGTACCCATCGCGACCATCAGGTCCAGCTCCGGGAAGCGGCGCAGGTTGCGCCACTGCCCGATCAGAACCGCCCCGCCAAGCACGGCCACCACCACCCCCAGAACACCGGCCACCGCCACCACCGGAATACCCAGCAGGAACTCAGAGACAGGCCCCGGCGTCGGCGGGACGTGATCCGCCGGAGCGGTGGCCTCCGTCCCCAGAACGACCTCGGCGAAATACCCGTGCTCGTAGATCAACAGGCCCAGAAAGGAAAGAACCACCAGCCCGACGATGAGGGCGACAGCGAACACCGTCCGCCAGAGAGCGTTAGACCACTCGACATCGAGCAGACGGACGATGAAGTAAAGCAGCAGGAAGCTGCCGAAGATGGCGATGTAGATAAACGAGACCTCTTTGGAGGCAAAGAGCACCGCCTGAGCTCCCCCCAGCCAGACGAGGTATTTAAACTGGCGGTCTTCCATGTAACGCCAGATCGCGACCGCCATCACCAGCGCGGCCAGAATCGCGGGCAGGTCGTGGCGGATATAACGGGAGTAGTAGAGGATGAGCGGCGAGATCAGGAAGAAGAACGAGGCCGCCAGCGCACCCATCCTGCCCAGCCAGCGACGCATCAAACCGGGCATCAGCACCACGATCACGCCCACGACCGCCGGATAGATGCGCGAGGTGAAATCGTTATCGCCAAAAAGCAGATAGCTTAACGCCGTCATATGGAAGAGCAGCGGGCCATGCATCAGAGGCGTATGGGCGAACCCCTCCCCCCGGTAAAGCCCCCATGAGTAGCGCGTGTGGAGGCTCTCGTCGTGGCTCATCACACGTGCGCCCAGGTCCCAGAATCGGCTCAGGACGGCCAGCGCGAAGATGACGAGGTAAGCGATCTTCTCGCCGTCCAGATAGATCAAACGGGTCAGCCCATGCTCCAGCCGGGCAAAAGGGCGTTGTGATTCAGCGCTCGTGATCGTCTCTTCTCTAACGCTCATCCTCTTTCCCCAGATAAAAGTTCATAACGTAAGCCCGTCATTCCTGAGGCGCAGGGGGCGCGGAGGGAACCGGCTCAACCGGTGGGGAAGCGTGATCCGGCGCAGGCGTCGCGACAGCGTCGGTCGGGACCGGACTGGCTATCAGACGGGCCACGGCTGAGCCTTCGCCGTAGGTCTCCTGTGGCGGGTCAAGCAGAGCAGCCGCCACGACGGGAAGGACGGCGGGCGTGCCCTCGGCCCCCGGCGATGGGTGAGCCTGCCAGCCGTTCAGCCCCAGCGTAACCGGCAGCACCAGCAGGAGCAGGCTCAGCAGCACCGGCAAAACGGCGGCGGCAACCGGCCCTGAGAGGGGCCGCGCCTGCTTCCCCTGAATCACCCGCCACCAGGCCTCCACCTGAGCGGCATCCGGCCCGGCGCTCTGCCCCAGCGTCAGCCGCAGGTCGGCGGCCAGACGCTCGTGGCGGGCCAGCTTCTCCCGACAGGCCGGACACCGGGAGACATGCCGGTAAACGCGGGCCGCCCGGCGGGGGCGGAGCTGTCCCTCTGCATAAGCGCTCAGCAGATGCGTGACATGTCTATTCATGGCCGAACGCTCCTTCAAACAGCGCCTCGCGGTGCTCCGCCAGAATGCGGTACAGCGCCTCATGCGCCAGCCGCACCCGCGACTCGGCGGTCTTCTCCGGGCACTCCAGAACCTCGGCCATCTCGCGATAGGTCAGGCCGTCGAAGTAACGCAACACGACCGCCTCCCGCAGCTTGGGGGAAAGCTCCCCCAGAGCCTCCCATATCATCTCACGCACGCCCTGCTGCTCGGCAGCCGCCTCCGGGGCCGGTTCCCTGCCGGGGAGCCACTCGGCCATCTCCGCCAGGCTGACGGTCGGCAGCCACTTGCGGCGGCGTTTGTTGCGGCAACGGCTCATCGTGATCGTGTACAGCCAGGTTCGGAACGCGCTGCGCTCCGGGTCGTACCGATCCAGAGCCCGGAAAGCGTAGGCGAAGCTATCCTGCACCACCTCTTCCGCGTCCTGCCTGTCCAGCAGGACACCGTAGGCCAGCCGGAAGACAGGCCGCACAAAGCGCCGGTAGATGGCCGCGCAGGCCGCCTGATCGCCCGCGCGAGCGGCGGCGATCAGGTCGGGCAGGTCCTCATCTGAGAATGTCGCCGGGTTCCCCATCGTCATGCTGCCTGTGCTATTCCCCGTCTACGTACCGCCAGATTATACCCGTCGGCTGGCAGGATTCCTCAGCCCAGAGCCTTACGGCCTTCCCGAAACACCGGTTATCCACGTCGCCAGCACCTTCACCTGTCGCCCCGAAGGCCGTTCACGGTTCCGTCCCCTCCGTCTGCGCCATCCGGTAAACGTCCTCCCGTACCCACAGGATAACCCGTGTCTCCACAGGAGGGGTATTCGCCCGCCGGTAAAGCGCCCACGAGAGAAACTGCGAGGCGTTCAGCCCGACAGGCCGCCACGTCCGCTCGATCACGAAGTCCTGCCCCACATAGCCTGAGCCGAGCGCCGGATCGGCCCCTCCGGCGGGTGTGATGACCATCGCGCTCTCGACAGTCGGATCGGCACGCAGGACGAATGTCACGGCGTTGAAATCCCGCAGGGCCCACGCCAGCGCGCCGTTCGGGTCGGCCTGAACGGTGATGCTGGCCTCATGCGGGTGGCCGACTGAGAAATTCCCGATCTCCTCCGCCGTCTGCACCAGCAGATCAAGCATGGGCTGGGGCGGAGAGACGTTGAGCGGCTCGTAGGGGCTGGTGGGGCGGGTGAAGGCCAGCGAGACGCTCCCGCCAAGCGCGATCAGAGGGGCCAGCAGCGCCAGACTCAGCCCCGTTCCCCGCCAGGCGGCACGCGGCCCCCACAGGCTGGCGACGGTCAGCCAGAGCACAACCAGCAGGATGATCCACAGGACGGTTAGCGTCAGGTCGAGCGGCAGCTCAAAGAGGACGGCCTGCGGCGGCGCACCGGGCGGGATGGGCAGGGTACGCGGCGCGCGCAGGTGACGGCTCAGGCTGGCAAACACCATCCCCAGCAGCCCGATCGTTCCGGCGGCATGGACCCACGCTCCCCACACCGGACCCCCTGTTTTTACCTCCAGCAGATCGCCGATCACCAGTCCGGCCAGTCCGACCAGCGGAACGACGCTCCACAGGCTGTGACCGGGCAGCGCACCGGGATATACCAGCGTGAGCAGGAGAGCGGCCACGCCCCACCCCGCCAGAAAGCGCTGCCAGGGCAGGCCTGACTGGGAAGCCAGCCATGCGCCCGTCAGACCAAGGATCAACAGCACCGGCTCATACAGGACGAGCGTCAGCCCGGCATAGGTCGCACCGGCGGAGCGGTGTGTCAGGCCTGCCACAAAACGCCCCAGTAGATCGGCGGCTGCGCCCGGCCCGTCTGGAACCAGAAAGAACAGCGTGCCGAGGATCGCCAGCGTGCCCAGCAGCCCGCCGACCAGTGCGCCCCAGGGAAATCCGCTCAGCGCGTCCCTGATTGCCTCCGGGGTGAGCAGTTCTTCCTCATCGGTGGCGCGGGCGAACCCGAACCCGATCCCCATCGCCAGAAGACCGGCCAGCGTGCCATAATCAGATAGCAGCGCCGCTCCGAGCGCGCCCCCAGCGAAAAGCGCCGCCCCCCGGCGGTGAGTTCGCAGGACGCGATCCAGCGCTGCCAGCGCCAGAACCAGCCCCAGCATCGAGAGGCCGATCCCGCCGACCTGTCGGGAGGTCGCGACGGCGACCGGCGAAAGCGCCAGCCAGGCCGTCGCCAGCAGGGCCGGAAAGCGACCCATCCGCCGCCGGAAGGCCAGCGGGGTAAAGACCAGCGCCACCCCTCCCAGCATGGGCAGAAAACGGGCAGCGGCGTTGCTCGCCCCGGCCACAAAGAAGCCGATCGCCGCCCCGGCGAAGACAAGCGGGCTTTCGATCAGGCCAGCCCCCGGCGCGCGGGGCGAGATCAGATGCCAGGCCGCCATCGCCTGACGGGCTTCGGCCTCGCTCAGGGGCGGGACGCCCAGCCTGATCCAGCGCAGCCCGACCGCCGCCATGAACAGGGCCACGTAGGCCAGCGCCTCGAGAGAGATCGCAGCCCTCAGGCGGGGGCGTGCCTCCGACACCTCAACGGGAGAAGCGTGTGCTACACTCACGGTTGTTGTTCCTCAATCAGCGGCAGATCAACCCGGTAAATCGTCACACCCTCGTTACGGTAAACCGCCGTCAGGTAGCGGTCGAATTTCTCGATTCCGGCGGGCGAGGCGTAAGCCGGGTCCCGCTCCAGCGGCCCGACGTACAGGTACGTCACGCCGTAACGCTCCAGCAGTTCCAGCGCACGGGGCATCGAGGGCGTGTTGTAAATCTCCCTCACGTCCTCCTCACGGCTCCCGGCCAGCGCCGGATAGAGATCGCCCCGCCACTGGCGCTCGTGGCCCGGCCAGCCGAGCACCGTTTGCAGGCCGGTTGTGGCCGAAACACGGGCGTAATACGAATACTGCCCGCCGACCGCCTCGACGATCACGGCCTCCGGGTCGGCGACCTGCCGAAGCCACATGATCGCCTGATAGTCCTGCGGATGCTGGCGGCGGATGTAATCCAGCCCGTCCAGCGTCGGCCCCGCTTCGGAGGCCAGACGGCCCCCTTCCCCCATCCTGGTCGGGGTCGCGATGACGGGGTAAACCAGCGCCGCCAGCACCAGCGCCGCCAGCACCGGCGCGAAGAGCGGGCGTCTCGCCAGCCGATGGGCGGCATAGGCCGCCGCCACCCCGAACAGCACCCAGGCCGCGTAATAAAACTTGAAGATCGTGTTCATCCGCTGCCCGAAGACATCCCGCAGATAGACGAACTCCGGGCCGAGCGTCAGCAGCGCACCCGTCAGGATCAGCAACAGAGCGAACCCCGTCGAAGCGCTGAAAGCCGGGGAGCGATCCGACTCTTCTCCGTCCACCGTCGGGCGCGGCAGCAGGCGGGAGAGGGTCAGCCCGATCAGGCCGGTTAGCAGAAGCGGCGTCAGGGGATGCGTCAGGCGGTGGCGGATCACGGCCCCGATCGCCGCCGGAAGCTGAGACTGGAGCGCCTCCTGCGATAAACCCGTTGTCGGGAAGCCCGTCACGGTGAGCAGGAAGCCCGCCACCGCCGGATCGAGGCGCAGGGCGGCGACGCTGAGGGCGACCATCAGCCCGATCAGGCCCGCCAGAACGCCAGCCCCCAGCAGCAGACCATCCGACCAGTCCATGCGGGCGCGATTCCGGATCGCCTCGTCAACCAGAAACCACGCGATGATCACCACGAAGGGGCCGAACATCACCAGAAACAGGTGCAGGCGGGTTGCGAAAACCGCATTGGGCAGGATGCCGCCCGCCTGCGAACTGAAGCTGATATACCAGGGCAGATACGCCACCAGCCCCAGCACCAGAATCAGCAGCCCCAGCAGCAGAGGCTGGCCGACATCGCTCAGGTCGAACACGCCCCGCTCGCGGATGCGCCGGATGAGCAACGCGCCCACCACGATAAACAGATACGTTGGCAGGTCCCACGTATTCAGAAAGGCCAGCCCGCCAATGCAAACCGTGTACAGCGCGACCTGTGCCCGTGTGA
>DRKO01000375.1 GCA_011051745.1 Chloroflexota bacterium
AGCCCAGGACGGCTACGATGATTGTCACAATGATCCAGTCCAGGCGCGTTTTTGGCATAGGCTCTTCCTGTTGAAATCGCCCCTCCGGCTTTTAAGCCGGGTCCAATGCAGAACGTTATTCGGAGAACCGATCCGGCTGGGGGGCCGAGCGGCAGGGCACAACCGCAGTAGCCCCCTTTACAGTCGCTCTGTGGGGGCTACTTTTTACTTCCGAATGGGAACGGGCACGCGAAGCGGGGGTCCCTGCGCTCATCAGGCAGGGGCAGAGCGCACGCCGCCCCTATTGATAGGCATCCACCAGCGCCAGAAGGATTTCGTCTGTAAGCTGGTTCACCTGCCGCAGGCGATCCCCCCACTCAAGCGGAGTTCGCAGGCTCAACAACTCCGCAAGCTGGATGATGCTGTCTATCACCAGATCGCGGAAGAAGAGAAACGCCCGGATCGAATCCGTCAGGCTCAGGTTCTGGTCGAGAGAGAGCCGGGCGTATTCCTCGCCGAGCTGGCGGGTCATCTCCAGCAGTTCCTCTCGCCTGTCGGGCTCAGCGAGATAGGCGGTCAGCAGTTCGAGCAACCGTCGCCCCAGGGCGCGGTGCTCCTCGTGGGCCTGCTTATCAAGCTGTTGATACCAGCTCTGATCTTCGAGCTGCCCGGTGCTGACCTCTATGCGGGCCCGCCCCAGCGCACTCTGCATCGCCAGCCTGGCGGCCTTCGGATCAACCTGCTGGTTGCGCAGGTTGGCCCACTGCTCCAGATCGCGCCGACGGAAACGCCGGTGGCCGCCGGGCGTGCGCTGCGACGGTAGCTCTCCGCTATCGGCCCAGTGGCGAAGAGTTGCCGGGTGAACACCCAGTATGGCGGCTGCCTCTCCCAGACTTATCCATTCACTCGACTCTGGCACACTGCACTCCGTTTGTTCGGTTACTTCAGGTAGACACGGCCCTAACTTTTCTGAAAAATCGCATCCCGCGACCAGAAAATCCTTCTTAACGTGTTCTCACAACAAGCCGGTTGGAATTTTAGCAGAATCTCCCATATCCTGCTGACCGGGTGTGCCCGCCGCTGCGGCGCGGGGTGAGACGGGGCGAGCCTGCCGCGCCCCGTTACCACCTGCGGGCTGCCGGATCGCCTCGCAGATAACCCTGAAACCCCTGATGTCGTAAAGTGCGTGGACGCCGAGATCGTTTCTAAGCCGATAGAGCGACCTCACCCTCGCGGCGGTATGTGCTCTCAAAGCGCCAGCCGGGTTGCTCCGGCTGGCCGTAGCGTTGCTGAACAAGCAGATCGATCAGTGCCTCGCGGGCGTAAGCCTCCGGCAACAGCCTGAACGCGGTGACAAGGTGCTTACATAGAAGCTGCTGACGGGCAGCGAAGGCAAAGAACGGACAATCACAGGCCAGAAGACGCCGGGCCAGGTCTATCACAACGTCGTGCCCCCGCATGGTGAAGAACCAGCGAGGCGGACCCCCTTCAAGCAGGATAGCCTCATCCTGCGAAATCCGGTCCAGGCGCGGCCTGCCGGGCCGCCCCCGACGCCTTGCTTCCCGGTGCAGGAACAGCCCCAGCAGTTCGTCAACCGACAGCGCTCCATACCGGGCGGCGATTAACTCGTCTTCAAGGCGTTTCAGGTCGGAGGCCGGAAGGTGACTCAGTATCCGGTTAATCAGGCCATGCCTGGAGAGCCCCGGCACACGAGGTAAACCGTATCGCTCCGCCAGAACCATAAGAGCCGGCGTACTGGTGTCATCCAGAAGGCTGGCAAGCACAGACGGACGATGGGAAGCCCGCTCTCCCACCCGACCGGACGCAACCCTCCGCCCTCCGGGTAAGGGCCTTCCACTCCACATACTATCCCTCGCTGTCACTACCACTAAACCACTACCCTACCCTGTTATTCATATTGTACTACGAAGCCGGTTTGAGCGAAACACAAATGTTCGTATGCCCCTCAATTCTGCACATTTGCCATCCCGGGATGAGTTCGAGCGTCGGGACGGGGCGCGGGATACTCCCTTACCGGAGAGAGAGCGTGAACTCGCGGGGGGCGTCGAATTCCACCTGCAGGGAGCGGGTCTCCGGCGAGTATTCCCAGTTTATCAGTGTGCCGCCCTCCAGCATGATGGCGGAAGGCGGGCGGCTCATACCGACGAGGCGTAGCACCGCCGGAGAGGCGGGGGGCTGATATTCCCCCTGCTCGATAAGGCGAACCAGAGCCCCGATAGTGCCCTCTTCCCCACCGCGCAGCACAAAGCGGGAGAGACGATGGGCTTCCGGCGACTCATAGTTCGCGCAGAGACCATCGTCCTCATAAAGCAGGCTGCTGTGTTCTCCGGGGGCCCAGTAAGCGGCCAGCGTCAGGGGGGCGGGCACTTTCTCCCCCACGTGCTGCTGAACCGGCCAGAGGGGGATCACCGACCCGGCCCGGACGAAGAGGGGAAGCGTTTCCAGCGGAGCGGCAACAGAGATCGTCTGCCCGCCATGATACTGCTGACCCGTCCAGAAATCGTACCATGTCCCAGGTGGGAGATAGACGGGGCGGCTGGTTGCACCCTGCTCCAGAACGGGGGCGACCAGAAACGAATCACCGAAAAGGTACTGGGTGTCCAGCCCGGGGGTGTGCGGATCGGCGGGGTAGACGAAAGACATCGCCCGCGCGACGGGGATACCCGTCCGGCTGGCCTGCCAGACCGCCGTATAGAGATAGGGGAGCAGGCGATACCGTAGCTCCAGGTAGCGGCGGCTGATGGCCTCGACCTCCGGCCCGAAGGCCCAGGGCTCCTGATCGGGGGAGCCGCTCATGGAATGGACACGGAAGAAGGGCATGAACGCGCCGACCTGCATCCAGCGGGCGTAAAGCTCCGGACCCGGCCCGCCGGTAAAGCCCCCCACATCGGGGCCGGTGATGGGAATGCCGGAAAGCCCCAGATTGAGGACCATCTGGATGGAAAGGCGCAGGTGATCCCACGTGCTGGCGTTATCTCCCGTCCAGTGCAGGGCGTAACGCTGAACACCCGCCCAGCCGGAGCGGGTCAGAATCAGGGGGCGGCGATCCGGCTGCAACCGGCGGAGGCCCTCCGCGCTGGCCCGCACCATCAGCATCCCGTAGAGGTTGTGCATCTCCGCGTGGTCTGCGCCCCGGCCTTCGGCGTCGTGACGGACAACGTCGGGGACGGAAGCGTACTCCGGCCGGACGGTGATCAGGGCCGGTTCGTTCATATCGTTCCAGAAGGCGGAAAGCCCGTCCTCCAGCAATCCCCGGTAGAGCTCCCCCCACCAGGCGCGTACTTCGGGATCGGTGAAGTCAGGGAAGTGGCAGTCGCCCGGCCAGACCGGGCCGGTGAAGCGCGTGCCGTCGGGGTATTTGACGAACACATCACGCCGGACGCCCTCCCGGTAAACGGCGTATTGATCGTCTACTTTGATGCCCGGATCAATGATCGCCATGGCCCTGAAGCCCTTCTCCCGGAGATCGGCCAGCATCTCACGGGGGGCAGGAAAGCGATCCCTGTTCCACGTGAAGCAACGATAATCGTCCATATAGTGGATGTCCAGATGGATGACATCGCAGGGGAGG
>DRKO01000376.1 GCA_011051745.1 Chloroflexota bacterium
CATTCTGGGGGCCACCTACGACGGCGACGGCGAGCCGCTGCGCATCGTCATCAGCCCGCGACTGGGGCAGGGGTTTCTGGTCCCGCGCGACGGGCGCAAGGTGATCTACGTTGCTTCCAGCGAGGTGGCCGGCGTGATTCTGGGGTATCCGGGGGTGCTCAACAGCCGGTGGGGGCACGAGATGGGGCACGTGGTGGATTTCCGCTCGGAGCAGTACACCTTCCGGGCGGCAGGCGGGCGCGTCTGCGAGCCGGTCAAGTACATCATGGAGTACATGTGGTGGGTGCAACGCTACCCCGGTGATGCGCCTGAGTGGGACTGGATGCCGCTCAACAGCGGCCTGACGCTCTCCCGTCTGCTCAATGAGCGGTTCCACAACAGCGGGTGCTAGGCGGCGAGGGCGGATGACAGATGCGGGTCGCGGGGCCGGTGGTTCTCTGCGACCTGCGAGGGAGACGCCCCCTCCCTGCCCGCGCCCCTTTCCCTGATAGCGCAAACCCGCGAATGGCACTACAATCAACCGGCAGGTGAACACGCATGTATTCGTTAAACCGCACAGAATGGAAGGAGCAAGCAGCCATGAATCGAGTCGGGGGCAGCAACCGCAGATGGATGATCGCCGCTGCCGCCCTGGCGCTTGTGGCTATGGCCTGTACCTGTGGGCCGCTTCGGCTGATAGACGGGGAACTGGTCCTGTTCGAGGGCACGCCCACGCCCACCCCCGTCCCCCCGCTGCCTCCGGAGGAAGCCACGCCGGAAGCGACCCCCCAGCCGACCGGCAATGTCCTTCAGTACGGCGAGAGCATCACAGGCACGATCACCGATAACGACCCTCGCTCCACGTTCACTTTCAACGGCACAGCCGGGCAGATCGTCGCCATCACGATGGAACGCCTGAGCGGCGATCTGGACAGCTACTTGCAGCTCATCGGGCCGGACGGCGAGGTTCTGACCGAGGACGACGATAGCGGCGGGGAGTTGAACGCCCGCATCTGGTGGTTTGCTCTGCCGGAGGACGGCACGTATACCATCGTCGCCACCCGCTACGGGGAGGCGGAGGGCGCGACCAGCGGCGAGTTCCGCCTGACGCTGAGGGAGGGCCAGTCCCAGAGTAACAGCCTGGGATACGGCGATCAGGTGACCGGCGAGCTTTCCGACGCGCACTTTGAGGATTACTGGGTTTTCGAGGGCACCGCCGGAGACCTCATCACCATCTCAATGGAGAGGACGAGCGGCGATCTGGATAGCTACCTGCTGCTGCTTGATCCGGCTGGCCGGAGAGTCGCCGAGGACGACGACAGCGGCGGAGAGTTGAACGCCCGCATCGGAGCCCTTGCCCTGCCGGAGGACGGAAGCTATACGATCATCGCCACCCGTCTGGGCGGCGCAGATGGGACGGGTAGCGGTGAGTATCTCCTGACCCTCGATCTGGTTCCGCCGGAAGACACCACCCCCGTCGGATCGCTCCGGTACGGGGAAAGCGTGAACGGCGAGATCAGCCACGCCGACTACTCCGACTACTGGACGTTCGAGGGGGAACAGGGCGACGTTGTCATCATCACCATGATGGCGGAGAACACAGGCCTTGACTCCTACCTCTCTCTGCTGGGGCCGGACGGCGCAGAGATCGCCTCGGACGATGATAGCGCCGGGGAGTTGAACGCCCTTCTCATCGTTCCGCTTCCGGCGAGCGGGACATATACCATCCTTGCCACGCGCTTCGGGCATATCGCGGGGACGAGCGAAGGCTCCTACCGGCTCTCCCTGCAACGCGCGGAGCAACTCCGCACCATCTCCCCCGGCCAGACGGTGACCGGCCAGATCACAGAGAGCGAACCTTTCTCCCTGTGGCGGCTTGAGGGGACTTCCGGCGACGTGGTAAGTATCTCGATGACTGCCCTTGAGGGCGGTCTGGACCCGTACCTGCAACTGATCGCCCCGTCAGGGAATGTACTGGTCGCCGACGATGACAGCGGGGGAAACCTGAACGCCCTTATCGCTGGCGTCGAGTTGCCGGAGGATGGCACATATCTCATTGTCGCCACCCGCTACGGCGGAACGGGCCGCTTTGAACTGGGGGTGACAGCCGGGCAGTCGTCGCCGGAAGCGCAGAGCAACACCGGCGGCGGGACGATCCGCTACGGCGAGACGGTCAGCGGGAGCATCACCGCCGGGCGTTACGAGGAACGCTGGACCTTTCAGGCGCAGGCCGGGGAGGTGATCTCCATCGCGATGGATCAGACATCCGGCGATCTGGATTGCCTCCTGGTGTTGCTCGGCCCGGATGGCGAGGAACTCACGAGCGATGATGATAGCGGCGACAACTACAACTCGCTGATCGAGGGGTATCGTCTGCCGGTGAGCGGGACGTATACCATCGTCGCCACCCGCTACAACGGAAGTGGCGGCTCCAGCACGGGCAGTTACACCCTCACCCTGCTGACCGGCTCACCGGCTCAGAACACGCAGGCCGGCTCGATCAGCTACGGGCAGACCGTCACCGGGCAGATATCCAGCATCCGGCGGGCCGAGCGCTGGGCCTTTCAGGGGACGGCGGGCGATGTCGTCATCGTCACGATGGAGGGGACAGGCGGCGAACTGGATACTTTTCTGGTGCTCCTCGACCCGAACGGGGATGAGATCGCCTACAACGACGACAGCGGCCCGTCGCTGAACTCGCGATTGTACTCCCAGTTGCCGGAGAGCGGGACGTATACCATCGTCGCCAGCCGCTACAGCGGGAGCGGCTCGTACACCCTCGCTCTTGAGCGGGCCCGGGTGCGCCCCATCGGCGCCGGACAAACGGTGAGCGGGCAACTGCCGCCTGCGAACCCGCATGAGTTCTGGGCCTTTGAAGGCGAGGCAGGGGATCGCGTCACCATCACGCTGGAGCGCACGGACGGCAGCTTCCAGCCCGCCCTGTGGCTGCTCGGCCCGGAGGGGAACGAGCTAACCTTCAGCGAAGAAGCGAGCGGGGGCAGAGCGAGCATCGTCTCCTACCCCCTCCCGATAGACGGCTCCTACGTTATCGTCGCCGGTGCTGCGGGCGGGCGTGGCGGTTACCGCCTCACCCTGGAGAGCCAGTGAGGGGCAGACCGCCCGCCAGCAGTGAGACATGGTTAGAGGAACCAGCTAAACTCATGAATAAGAGGCTTATCTTTACCTGCTCGATTGCCCTGCTGGCGCTGGCCGCTCTGGCCTGCGGCCTGCCGGGCGGATTGCCGGGGGCCGAGCAGACGGTCGGCGCGGCTGCCACCGGGGTGAGCGAACAACTGCCCACCCTCGAAGCTCAGTTCACCCAGTTTGCGAGCGAACTCACGCGGAACGCCCCCGCGCTGGACGCCACGGCTACCGTCGTCGAGGCCACCCTTCAGGCGCTGGGGAGCGAGGTCGGGCAGGGCGAGTTGCTCACCGCCGTTGCCGGGACGCTTGCCCCACCCACCACCGTGAGCGGGGGGGAAGGCGACGCGGGCCTTCCGACCCCGACGCTCTCCGCGCCGGGCGGCGGACCGACGATCTTCGACGGAGGAGATGGCTACGATACCACCCTCGTCAACACCATCAGCATCGGGCAGACGGCCAGCGGCGAGATCACAGCCACCTTTGAGGCCCATAACTGGCTCTTTGAGGGCGTGGGCGGGCAGGTCGTCACCATCCGCGTGGAGTCTCAGGGCGAGGCCGATCCTTTCGTGAAGCTGATCAATCCAGACGGCGCCGTCATCGCCCAGAACGACGACTACGGCGGCACGTTCAACGCCCTGATCACGGTCACGCTGCCCCTCAGCGGGACGTATACCATCCGGGTGACGGCCTGGAGCCCGGGGGCCTACACCATCAGCCTGGAGCAGTAAGCGGCGCATACGTTGCCCCTGCTCCCGGCGCCCCTGCCCCGGATTGCGCGAGAGGTCATTCTGTGCTTGAATACACCTGCAGGGTCATGCCCTGAGCCGTTCCAACCCCTGCATCTGAGTCGTAACTTAAAGCATCTTAAAGTAAAAGCAAGGAGACGAGAGAGATATGGAAACAAAGTCCAATCACCGACCTCTCATCATCGCTGTTGCCGTGCTTGCGCTGGTCGCGCTGGCCTGCACCTGTAGCTCGTTCAGCTTCAACCTGGGTGGCGGCGGAGCTTCGTACCCCAACGCCTTTGACGGCGGAGATGGCTACGACACCACCCTGCTCGAGACCATCCAGATCGGGGAAACCCGCGAGGCAACGCTGGACAGCCTGCTCGAGGCGCACAACTGGCAGTTTCAGGGGACGGCGGGGCAGACCGTCACGATCCGCGTCAACGCCATCGGTGACACCGACCCGCGAGCCAAGCTGATCGATCCCTCAGGCAACGTGATCGCCGAGGACGACGACGGCGGCGGGGGATACGACTCGCTGATCGTGGCGACGCTCCCTGTTGACGGGACGTACACGGTGCGCGTGGATGTCTTCACCACCGGACGGTACACCATCACCATCGAGTGACGGAAACCGGTCAGCCTCCATAAACCGAAAGCCCCGCCTGATCTTTCCGGGCGGGGCCTGTGTTTTTCTGCCTGAACG
>DRKO01000377.1 GCA_011051745.1 Chloroflexota bacterium
AGAACGCCAGCGCGGCCCACCACAGGCGGCGTGGGTCCGGTTTTTCGTCGAGGGTGAGCAGGCCCCCTGCGATGAAGCCGGTAGGGATGAGGGCTGTCCCCAGCATCATGCCCTGCAACCAGTACCCCCGCGCGGCCAGCAGCCCCGATGTCAGCGCTGTGAACGTCGCCCCTGCCAGCACTGCTGTCCAGAAAGGATGCTGAGCAGGCGTTTTCCGGTCGTAGAAGAAAGGCGAGGCGGTCAGTAGCGCCGCGATTAGCCCGCTCGCTGCTGCCTCAAGCAGGGCCAGCAGAGCTTCCGACAGCGTGCCAGGCGCCCCGACAAACACCCACCCGCCTGAGACCAGAACCCCCAGCCCCACGCCTAGCAGCATCGGCCCGGCGGATGGCCTGTTCAGGAAATAGCGCCGCCCCGCGAGGAGGATCACAAGCCCGTACACCAGCGAGCCCAGCGGCGACACGGCAGCCGGGACGCCGGGCCAGGGCAGCGACACGTCGAGCGCCAGCAGTCCGCCGGTCAGCGCAGCGTGCCCTCCGGCCAGAGCCAGTGTCAGCGCCACGCCGCGCCACAGCGAGAGATGTTCCTGACGCAGCCCCAGTGCGATCAGGCTAAAGGGGACAAGCAGGATCAGAGCATAGACCCCCGCCGCACCGGCCAGAAAAAGGGCGTCCGGGTTGAATAATCCGCCGATCCACGCAAACCCGATCGCGAAGGGGATAAGCAGCGCCACCCCGATCACAAAAGCCGTCAGGCAGCCATGCGGTCGGCTGGGAGACACCTCCATCTGGGGCTGTGGTGTGCCCGCTTCAGCGGGCCTGCGCAGAGAGTTCTGTGTCACAACGGTTTTCCTTATGGTTACCTCAGGACAACGTCCATCGCCTCGCCCAGCGAGCGAACGGCGATCGGCTCGATGTCCTCCGGCAGGGGGTCGCCGCTCGGCCTGACGCTCTGCGGGATCAGCGCCCGCCGGAAACCGAGCTTGGCGGCTTCGTTCAGTCTGGCCGGAAGCTGGCTGACCGAGCGCAGCTCCCCGCTCAGCCCGATCTCGCCCACGACGGCCAGATCGGCGGGGAGCGGCCTGTCCTTGACGCTTGACGTGATCGCCAGCGCGATGGCCAGGTCAGCCGCCGGTTCGTCTATCCTGAGCCCCCCGATCACGTTGACGAACACATCCTGTTCCGAGAGCCGGATGCCCGCCCGGCGCGTCAGCACGGCGGTGATCAGCAGCAGACGGTTAAAATCCACCCCGTTGGCGGTGCGGCGCGGGTTGGCGAAGCTGGTCACGGTGGCGAGCGCCTGCACCTCTGCCAGCAACGGGCGGGTTCCCTCCATCGTCACCACGATGGCCGAGCCGGGGGCGTTGACCAGACGCTCCGCCAGAAACGCCTCGGAGGGGTTCGGAACCTCGACCATTCCCCCGCTCTGCATCTCGAACACGCCCACCTCCGAGGTCGCCCCGAAGCGGTTCTTGACGCTGCGTAGCAGGCGGAAAGCCTGAAAAGCGTCCCCTTCCAGGTAGAGCACCGTGTCAACCATGTGCTCCAGCACGCGCGGCCCGGCGATGCTGCCTTCTTTTGTGACATGCCCGACCAGGAAAACCGCGATGCCGCCCTCCTTGGCGAGGCGCTGGAAGGCGGTCGCGCAGTGCCGCACCTGGCTGACATTTCCGGGCGCGGAGTTAAGCGCCTCGCTGTAGGTCGTCTGGATGGAGTCAACGACCAGCACGCGGGGCCGGATGCTCTCAACATGTCCGAGGATCACATCCAGATTGGTTTCGGTCACCAGATACAGGTTGTCGGTGTAGATGCCCAGCCGTTCCGCCCGCATCTTGATCTGGCGGGCCGACTCCTCGCCGGAGACGTAAAGCGCAGGCCCCGTGTGATCGGCCATCAGGGCGGTGACCTGCAGCAACAGTGTGGACTTGCCGATCCCCGGCTCCCCGCCGATCAGGATCAGGCTGCCGGGCACGACGCCCCCGCCCAGCACCCGTGCGAACTCCTCCAGTGGCAGAGGCAATCGCTCCCAGGGGTCTCCCTCGATCTCGGAGAGACGCTGTGGTTCGGAGCGCACACCCGCCAGAGAGGCGCTGCTCACAGGTGGGGCGTCAATCTGTTCAACCATCGTGTTCCACTCGCCGCAGCCGGGGCAGCGCCCCATCGGGCGATACGCGAGCCGACCGCAGCTCTGGCATACATAGACGGTCCGTGTCTTTGCCATCCCATCCTCTTACTGAGTAACAACCACCATCTACAGGTTCCCGGCGTCCGCCCACCATTGTATCGGAAACAGCGGGGTCACGGCGACAACTTACATCACGATCCCTCGTCG
The DNA here is from genome assembly GCA_011051745.1 of Chloroflexota bacterium. Classification (GTDB taxonomy): domain Bacteria; phylum Chloroflexota; class Anaerolineae; order Aggregatilineales; family UBA3940; genus DRKO01. Next base: position 2,329 of record DRKO01000377.1, read on the forward strand.
GGGTAGGGGAGCGGTTCCTTTGAGAAGCTACCCTCGGAGTAGTACCAGACCTCCCGCTCCGGGAAAAGCTCTCTCACAGCCGCGTTGTGCTCCGGGGAAATATCGTGAGCGACCACGACCGGCCCGTCGAGCCAGGGGGAGTTCAGCGAGAAGAGCGCCCCGTACTGCACCCAGTGACGCCCCCGCACAAATACCAGCACCCGGTCGCTTTCGCGTATCTCCTCCAGCCTCTCGATAGGGGCACGTGTGATGGAGTAAAGCCCGTGCCATTCGCTCAGGCGGGCGGGCAGGTAGACTGCCGCGTTCAGCGCGATCAGCGCCCCCAGCGCCCCGTAAACCAGCCGACTCCGGCTGACGATTCCTTCTGCCGCGCCCCGCCGCCGTCGGGTCAACCCGCGATGCAGCAACTGTACCACTCCCCGCAGCCCCAGCGCGCTCAGGAGGCATAGTCCGGCCAGCCCCTCGTAGTAGTAGCGCGGGCCGTAGACCTGCGCTCCCACCCAGTAGGCCAGATAGACCACAACGAGCGAGACAAAAGGGGCCAGCAGCAGGAAAGGCCACACCCTGCGGCGCGGATCACCCTCCCTGACGCCGGAGACCAGCCCCGGCAGGAGGAATAACCAGCTTGCGTAAGGCCAGCCGAAAAGCTCGCTGGTCCACAGCGTCAGGTCCTGCCGGGCAGTGAAGAGCGCCTGACGGAGCGTGTGGCCTTCGTTGGGGCCGATGCCGGGTCCAAAGCCGATCCGGTCATACGGCCAGACCATCGTATAGAGATTGGTCGTCGGACTACCCGTAACAATGTACAGATACAGCGGTTGCAGGGAGGCCACCAGCAATGCCGCCACCGCCATCGGCCAGTATGTGCCCACCAGAGCGGGTACATCAGCCGGGCGGCGCAACGCCCGCCCCAGCAGCAGGATCGCGAAGGGCAGGAAGACAGCCGCCGCCGTCAGGGCACGGGTCAGGGCCAGCATCCCCAGTGCCAGCCCCCCTGCCAGCGCCCAGCCTCGCCCGCGTCCCCCGGAATCGCGGGCCATGTCAACCCGCAGCATCGCCCACATCAGCAGCGTGCTCCACAGGCAGGAGGCGGCATGGCTCATGTAGGTGCTCGATTGAATCAGGAAAAACGGCGAGGTGCTCGCCAGCACTCCTGCCAGTATCCCGATCTGACGGTCGTACAGGTCACGCCCCAGCGCGTAGATCAGGGCAACGGTCAGCCCTCCCAGCAGCGGGTTGACCAGCCAGCCCGCTCTGACTCGCTCCCCCGGTGCCAGCAGCATCGGCCAGCCAATCGCGTACTTGCCGATCCGCCTGCCGTTCAACGTGAGCACAAAGGGCGTGAAGAAGGAGCGGGGAACGGGAGGCGGAGGAGCCCAGAGCGCCCCCCGCGCGTAGGTGCGGGCCTGAAACAGATAGGTGATCTCATCCTCCAGATGGGGGATTCGCTCGGTGACGAACCACGCCATCGAGGCCGCCAGAGCCAGCGCCAGCAGCGCCAGCGTGAGCAGCGCCAGATAGTCATGAGCGGTGTAGCGCCGGGTGTTCATCTCGACAGGTTCGGGCTAAGCGTCAGTTGAGAGTTGCTCCCACTCATCCATGAGTGTCTCAAGCTCGTTTTCCAGACGGGCGTACTCCTCACCCAGACGGGCAACCTCGCCCACGTCCCCCGTTGAACTGGCTGCCTCAAGTCCGGCGCTCAGATCGGCCAGCGTGGTTTCTATCTGGTGGATGCGTTCTTCAACCTCCGCCAGTCGCTTCCTGCGCTGGTAGGGGGTGAGCCGCTGCCTCTCCCTCAGGGCTGCCGCTTCTTCTGGCTCAGGGGGACGCCTTCGGGCCGTCTGCTTCTCCGGCTCATCCGTGCCTGCTTCTTCGCGCCTGCGGTTGCGCCAGACGAGGTACTCCTCGTAAGGCCCCTCATAGATGACGACCTCCGTCCGGCCACCTCTGGCCCGGCGCGGCGTATGCAGTGCCCATATCTGCGTCGCCAGATTGCGGATCAGATACCGGTCGTGGGAGACGAGTAAAATCGTCCCCTCGAAGTCCGCCAGCACCGCCTCGAGAATCTCCTGTGAGGGAATATCCAGATGATTGGTCGGCTCGTCCAGCAGCAGGAGGTTTGCTCCGCG
>DRKO01000378.1 GCA_011051745.1 Chloroflexota bacterium
AACTTCCGGCTGGAGGCGAAAATCCCCGACCAGCACCAGATGGGCGGCCGGATGCCTCTCATGAACCCGCCGGAAGGCCTCGACCAGAGTCGGCACATCCTTGACCGGCCCCGGACGACCGGCCCAGATCAGGACGGACGCCCCGGACAGGATGCCGAGCTCCCGACGCAGCGTTTCGCGCTCACCGGACGGCCCTTCCGGCCGGAAACGCCCCAGCCGAACCGGCGTGGCGAGCACGACCACGCGCTCCGGATCGATCCCCAGGGCCACGTACTTGGCCTTTTCGACGGCGTTCAGCACGCGGTGCGTGTCCCCCTGCCGGATCACAAGCTTGCCCAGCCGGTTGAAGAAGCCGTAACGGAGCGGCTTCTCGGCGATCCAGTGGTGGTTGTCGAAGAAGTCGCTATGGTTCTGAAGGTCGAGCGGGAGGCCAAATCGCCACTTCAGCCACACGCCGACCAGCCCGGTGGCGAAGGGGTCCTGGGTGGTGATCATGTTGATGGGATGCGCCCGGCAGATACGCGCCCCGATGCGATACGCATCCCACAGGAAGGCGGGCCGCGTGGCCGAGCGCGTCGGGTAGACGGTCAGGTGATCGCTGAGCGCGGTCTGCTTCAGATCGCGGCTGCGGGGGGAATAGGCAATCATGTGCAGATGGGCGACTCGCTCCGCGTACTCCAGATGGCGCTCGCGGGTGTCGCCCCAGCCGGTCAGCACCTCGTCGCCCAGCGCGATCATCAGGACGTGGAGCGAATCGGCGGGGGGGAGCGCGTCATCCGGCATGGGCCACCTCCCGGAGCAGGGCTTCGGTCTGCTCAACCAGGCGCTCCCATGAGAAGCGCCGGGCGTTTTCACGGGCACGGGCGGCCATCCGAGCGCGTCGCTGCGGGTCGCTCAACAGGACGTTCAGCGCGTCCGCCAGCGCGTCCACGTCTTCGGAGGGGACAAGCAACCCGTCTTCCCCGTCGGCGATCACCTCTGGATTGCCCCCGACGGCGGTCGCGACGCAGGGCGTGCCAAGCTGCATGGCCTCCAGCAACACGTGGGACAACCCCTCGGTGCGGCTGCTCAGCACGAGCACATCGGCGGCACGGATGGCGAGCAAGGCCCGCCCGTGCGGCCATGCCCCCGTGAAGGTGACGCGATCCTCCAGCCCCAGATCGCCCGCCAGCCGCTCCAGCGAGGCCCGCTGCGGCCCCTCCCCGACGATAAACAGCCGCCCCCGCTTCATCTTCGCCAGCGCCCGTAATTGCAGATCAACCCGTTTGACCTCCGCCAGCCGCCCGACGGTGACGAGAACCGGCTCATCGAGCGGCCAGCCCAGCAGACGGCGGGCCTCCTCCGCAGGGGGGAGGTCATCGGCCACCGTCGGAAGGGCATTGTAGATCACGTGGAGCCGCTCTGCTGCCACGCCCCAGCCGCGCACCAGCCGCCCGACGTGCCGGCCGGGCACGATGACGGCATCCGCCTGCCGGACGTACCAGCGCTGAACAACCCGCAACAGACGCACCGGCAGGGGATGGTGTGCCGTCTGGAAGGCGTCCACCGGCGCGTCCGTCCAGCCGTGGCGGGAGGCAAACTCCCACGCGAAATCGGCCACGATCTTGATCACGAGCGGCTTTCTCAGCCGGAGGTTCGCCAGCGCGGCGGGGAGCCCGTAATCACTGACAAACAGCACGTCGGCATCCCTGCCCTGACGCATCACCTCGCGGGTGAAGGCCAGCAGGCGGCGGGGGATCGAAACCCGGCGCGTCAGGCGGGTGACGGGGTAGGGATAGGCCGCCGGATCGTGCTGCTCCGGCTCTCCATAGGTGATGACGGATACAGCATGCCCACGCTCCATGAGCGCGGGCAGTAGATGGTACAGATAGGTTGGAGGCCCCCCCGGCTCTGGATGGAACGTCCCGCTGATCACGCACAGCCGCATGACGAGCTTTTCCGCCCTCAAGGCAGGGCCATCAGAGCAGGACGACGGTCGCTCTGGGCGATTGGACGTTCTTAAGCGCGTTGCGCGAATCAACGATGATGCGGGCCTTCTGCGCGATGCGCTCCCAGTCATAGGCGGTGTGATCGGTCACGATCACGACGCAATCCGCCGACTGGAGCAGTTCGTCGGTCAGTTCGACCGATTCCATGTCCAGCCCTTCGTGGTGCAGGGCGGGCACGTAGGGGTCGTTGTAGTGAACCTCCGCGCCGCGCTCCTGAAGGAGCCGGATCACGTCCAGGGCCGGACTCTCGCGCAGGTCGTCAATGTCGCGCTTGTAGGCCGCCCCCAGCACCAGAATCTTCGCCCCGTTCACGGTCTTGCGGACATCGTTCAGGGCGTCCATCACCTTGCCGACCACGTAGAGGGGCATGTTGCTGTTGATCTCGGAGGCCAGCTCAATGAAGCGGGCGTTGTAGTTCAGCGTCTTGAGCTTCCAGCTCAGGTAGAGGGGATCAATGGGGATGCAGTGCCCGCCCAGACCGGGGCCGGGGTAGAAGGTCATGAAGCCAAAGGGCTTGGTGCTGGCGGCCTCGATCACCTCCCAGACGTTCAGGTCGAGCTTGTCGCACATGATCGCCATCTCGTTGACCAGCCCAATGTTGACCGAGCGGAAGGTGTTCTCCAGCAGCTTGACCATCTCGGCGGCGCGGGTGGAGGAGACGGGCACCACGGTTTCGATGGCCTTGCTGTACAGCGCCATGCCGACTTCCAGACAGTCCGGCGTCACCCCGCCGATGACTTTGGGCGTGTTGCGCACGCCGTACTTCTCGTTGCCGGGGTCGATCCGCTCCGGCGAGAAGCAGATGAAGACCTCCCTGCCCGGCTCAAAGCCGTTGCCGGAGAGACGGGGCACGATCAGCTCATCCGTCGTGCCGGGGTAGGTGGTACTCTCCAGAACGATCAGCAGCCCCGGATGGCTGTAGCGGGCGATCTCGTCGGCGGCGGCGATGATGTAGCTCATGTCCGGGTCTCTGGTCTTGCGTAGAGGGGTCGGCACGCAGATGCTGATCGCGTCCACCTCCCGCAGCACGCTGTAATCGTCCGTTGCGGAGAGCAGCCCCCTGCCGACCAGATCGGCCACGTCGTCGGATGAAACGTCGGGAATGTAGCTGATTCCGTCGTTCAGCAGGCGGACCTTCTCTTTGACCACATCCACGCCGATGACGCGGTAGCCCTCGCGGGCGAATTCGACGGCGAGCGGCAACCCGACATAGCCCAGCCCGATGACGCTGAGCACCGCCTCACGCCGGTTGATTTTTTCCAGCAACGCCGCTTTGCTCACAGTAACCTCTCTTATCTGGTGGGGAAATCAATTGTAAGGGTCTTCTCTGTCCTGCCGGGCGCGGAAGTAGGCGATGATCTCGTCGAGCGTCTCATCAAGGTTCTTCTGCGGCTCCCAGCCGATCACACGCCTGATCTTGCTGATGTCCGGCACACGGCGGCGCATATCCTCAAAGCCGGTCTCGTAGGCCTCGTGGTAGGGAACCAGGACGATCTCCGAGTCGCTGCCCACCCTCTCGCGGACACGGTGGGCCAGGTCAAGAATGCTGATCTCCTCCTGGGTTCCCACGTTGAAAATCTCGCCGACGGCCTCTTCGCACCCGGCCAGCCCGATGATGGCGCGTACCACGTCGCTGACGTTCGCAAAGCAGCGCGTCTGCTGGCCGTCCCCGTAGACACGGATCGGCTCGCCAGCCAGCGCCCACTGGACAAAGCGCGGGATCACCATGCCGTAGCGACCGCTCTGGCGCGGCCCGACGGTGTTAAACAGCCGGAAGATCACCACCGGCAACCCGGCTTCCTTGTGATAGGCGAGGGCCAGGAATTCATCGAGCGCCTTGCTGGTCGAATAGCTCCAGCGGCTGCGAACGGTCGGCCCCAACAGCCGGTCGTCGTCCTCTTTAAAGGGGGTGTGGTTGCTCTTTCCGTAAATCTCAGAGGTGGAGGCCAGCATCACCTTTTTGCGGTAGCGGCGGGCGATCTGCAACACAATGTCCGTGCCCCGGACGTTGGTCTCGATCACGTGGATCGGGCTGCTGACGATCAGATCCACGCCGACGGCGGCGGCCAGATGATACACGATGTCGCACTCGCTGACCAGCCGGTCCATCACGGCGGTGTTGGTGATCGTCTCGATGGCGAAGTGGAAATCGGGATTGTCGGTCAGTGGCTCGATGTTCTCGAAGCGTCCGGTCGAGAGGTCGTCAATGATGGTGACCTGATGCCCCTGCTGAAGCAGGGCCTCCGCAAGGTGGCTGCCGATGAACCCGGCTCCGCCGGTGATGAGCGCTCTGGACATGTGTGTCCGGTGTCCTTTCATAAGGTGTGCTGCCGATCGTTGCCCGGCAGTGGCGACGATTCTAGCAGGCCGGATAGCTTCTGTCCACCACGCCGGAGCAGTCTCACCGTTCCGGCAGGCCTGCGGCCTGATGCGAGTGGGGGCGGGGCGCTGTCGGTTTTCCCGAAAGTTGCCAGCGCCCCCACCTGCGAGTACGTAGCCGGTCGCTTTC
>DRKO01000379.1 GCA_011051745.1 Chloroflexota bacterium
CAGGAGCGGGTGGCTTGCTGAGCAGGGGGAAAGGCGGCAACTCAAGCGGCTGCGCCGCCCGCCAGTGCGTGAGGACGACCAGCGGATCGCCGTCAGCGGCCACTTCACCCACCTCGGCGCGGAGCAACGCCAGCCCGTTATCGAACAGCGCCAGTTCGTCATCGGCAGGAGAGCCGGGCGGGGCTTCGATCTGGCGCAGCGCGTAGGGCGTGGAAACGCCGAGTTCCTCACCAAAGCGGTTGACTCCCCAGCTCCCGCGCAGGTACTCCGGCACAACGACGATACCTCCCTCCGGGATGAGCAGGTACGCCTCGCGCGGGTCAAAGGCCCGCACCTGCCAGCCCTCCCCCTTCAGATCGAGGCGCATCACCTGCTGATCCCAGCGCTCGCTCAGGAACCCGCCGATGGCTATGTTGCGCGTCCCGGCATGATCGTTCAGCCAGCGAGCCGCTTCGTGCAGGTCGGAGTGATGGAGCACCCGCGTGAACGGATGACGGGGCCACACAAACCAGTAATCGCGCACCGTCCGCATCCCTTCCCAGCCCAGAAAAACCAATCCGGCAGCAAGCAGCGCGACGAGCGCCCGGCGGTCCGGCCACCGGGCGGCCAGCCACTCCCCGGCCCCGACCAGCGCCAGCGCGGGGAAGATCATCGCCACCGGCTGGGCAAGAAGGGTATGCCCCAGACTGGCGGCGGGCACGCTCAGTGCGCCGGGGGCCAGCCCCGCTCCCAGCCAGAGCAGCAGGAAGGCGTGCCGCGCATCGCGGGGGGGGCCAAGCGTGCGGGCCAGCGCCAGCAACACCCCGCCCCAGAACAGGGCCGCGCCGGGCGGGCCGAACACAGGCCGATGCGGGACGTTGTAGAGCGCCTCGTCGTCGCCGTCATGGGTGAACATGGAAAGAGTCGTCAGCGCGTAGCGACCCAGCGTGGAGAAATCGCCCTGCCGGGCATCGTAGATCGGCTTAGCCAGTTCGGCCACGCGAGCCTCGGCCTCCGGCTGACGCACCAGCGTGACGATCAGAGGGACAGAGAGCACCCCCGCCACAAGCAGCATGACCAGCAGGCCGCCCCGCGCTGCCCGCCAGAGAGCGCGATCCCGGATCAGAAGGATGCCCCCCCAGGCGAGCACGATCAACGGCACGCCGCGCGAGGCAAAGTAAGTGTAGAACCCGACTCCAATCGCCACACCGGCCAGAAGGAACCACCGCATACGCCCGCGCCCCTCATCCGGGGAGCCGTCCGCAGCCCGCGCGGGCAGGGCTTTCCACAGGAAATAGAAGCCGAGCAGCGTCGTCACCGTCACGCTGATGTGCCGTTGGCCGGAGCGGGAGTACATCAGCGACCAGAAGGAAAGCGCCAGCGCCAGCGCCGAGATCGCCGCCACCGGCCAGCCGAACATGCGGCGGGCCAGCAGATAGAGCAGGGGCACAGCCAGTGTCCCCAGCAGGATCGAGACGCCGCGAATCCCCCACACGCCGGGGCCAAAGAGCGCCATCGTTCCGGCCTGAAGCCAGTGATACAGCCCCTCGTGGCCGGAGGCATCGTCATAATACAGGCGCACTTCGCCATCAAGCACATGCTGAGAGACAACCAGCGCGTTAGAAAGCTCGTCGTCGCGCCAGCCGGGGGGAGCATACCAGTGGCCGACGGTTCGCAGCAGGAAGGCCAGCAGCGTGATGCCCACCACAAGCGCGATCTCGGCACGCGGGGAGAGGGCAGGCAATCGCGGAGACTTCACGGAGCAACAACCTCGATTGTCCCAACGATCAGGTGATCGCCGAGCGGCGTCCCATCGTCATCGTAGACCGGCAGCCGGACAATGTCAGGGCGCGTGTAGACGCCGACCGAGAGGCGCAGCGTACCGGGCGGCGTGTCAGCCGGAATCGTGAAGCGGTGAACCTGCACAAACGCATCACCGGGGAACCAGTCCCAGGCAGGCACGCTGAGCAAGTCCTGCTGCCCGACAACCCGGCTGGCATCGTCGAGGGCCTGCGAGAAGATCACGATCTCCTCATCAGTGGCCTGCTCGATGTGCCATGTCGTTCGGATTTCCACCCCGTCACCGGCGTGAACCTCGCCATCGGGGAGGACGAGGACATCCACCAGCGAGAGCAGATCGCCGAAGAACACCGCCTGCCCCGCCTCCTCCGGGCTGAATTCCGGGCCATAGCCGCGCCACACGATCACATCCACCGTGCGGTTGAAGTCATAAGGGCGCAGCTCGATGCGATCAAAGGGCTGGCCCAGCCGCCTCAGTTCGCCCTCAAAGGCCGGATCAGGGGGAGCCACCTCCGGGAAGAAAAGGACGCTCTCCTGCGCCGCCGGATAGACGAGCGCCGCCCGGCCATCAAACCAGCGGATGCGCAGATCGTCCCGCTCCAGCCGCATCCGGGCCACCGCCGGATCGTGGAATCGCCCCGGCGTGATGGTGCTCAACCCCACGTCCGGGCCGATCTCTGGATGCTCGTCCAGATAGCGGAGCGTCTCAACCAGCGTGGTGTGATAGGCCACCCGCACATCACGGGCGTTGTTCCACACCGCAAAGTAATCGTTAATGGCCCGCGCCCCGACGATCAGGATCATGACGCCATAAGCGGCCCAGATGGCCGTTTCGCCGCGCCGCCCGACCTGTTGCCGCGCCCAGTCGGCCATCCATACGACGGCCAGAGCGGGGAAGTAGTAGAGTGCGGGCTGCATCCCGATCACGCGGGTGTTGCTGGCCCCCACGCCGGTGATCAGGGCTGGGACGATCCCGACGGCCAGCGTGAGCAACATGAAGGCGTTGGAGCTGGAGATGCGGAACGCCTCATCGTAAGTGCGCCGCCCGCGATGCGCCGGACGGTAAGGCCCGATCAGGCTCAACACAGCCACGCTGACACCCAGATAAAATAGCAGGCTCATGACAGGGCCGAGAAGCGGCTTGCCGGGGATGTTATACAACCACAGATCATCTCCCCGGATGGTGATCATTCCCAGTCCGGCCCGCACATTCTGCCTCAACGGCCCGATGTCCCCGGCCAGCAAAGCCTCAAGCGGACCGGAGAGCTGGCCGATGCGGGCTTCCGCTTCCGGGTGCTCAAGGAGGTACACCCCCAGCGGCATGGCGACCAGAGCGGCTACCAGCAACATCACCAGCAGGCCGGGCCAGGCGCGGCGGATCACGCCCGGTTGCGTCAGGGAGAGGAAAAGGAAGAAGGCGGGGAAAACGGCCCACATCAGGCGGGCGGCCAGATAGGTGTAGAAAGACAGCCCCAGAAAAGCCCCCGCCAGAATGAACCACCACCAGCGATTGATCCGAACACGGGCCCGCAGACGACCGAGGAGAGAGTCGTCCTCGATGTCCTCTTCAACCCGGAGACCCTGCCGCATGGCGATCGCGGCGGCCATGTACAGCACCGGCAGGGTGACCGAGCGGAGGGCCTGTCGGCTGGTCGAAATGCCCCAGAAGCTGAAAGCCAGCCCGGCCATCGTAGCCAGCGCCAGCCCCCCGTTCTGGGTGGCCCGCCGCACCCAGAGATACGTCAGGATCAGAAGGACTGTGCCGAACAGCGCAGCCGTCAGACGGCTGGCAAGGTAGCTCCGGCCAACGATGAGCATCACACCGGCAGTGACGTAATCATAGAGCGGCTCGCGTCCGTAGCCGACGGTGAAATAGATCGGCCTGCGCCCCTCAAGCACGCCCGCCGCATCCATCCCGTGATCGGCTTCGTCATGAGTGAGGCCAGGCGGGGCGCTGTCCAGCGCCACCACACGCAGAGCCGCGCCGAGAACCAGAATCAGGATGAACAGGATGAGCTCAACGCGCTGGGGAAGCGGAAGCCGTTCCCATTTCCGCGCCCGCCGATGGTGAGTCTTCGCCTCTGATAGGGGGGAAGGTTGATTGGTCATTATTGTGTCTCTACCCGGTGGCTGCGATCATAGTACCGCAACCTGAGCGAGGCCGCCATTGCCGGGCCTGTCGCCACTATCTGGCCTCCTCCTGAGTGGGGAGTGCGACCGGCGGGGCTTCGTTTCCCCCTTCATCTCCGGTCAGGTATGCCTGGAGGGCCATCACGCCGGCCAGGTTCCGCTCGATCTCCGGATCGTCGGGCGTCTCCAGTTCGACGATGGCAGCCGGTATGCCGCGCTCGGCCAGCCAGTTCGTCGCATCGCCCGATACCTCGTAGTAAGAGAACGTCTGCTGATAAAGATAGCCGGTTGCCTCCGCCAGCAGGTCGCCCAGCCAGCCTGCCCCCGGCCTCTGTCCGCCACAGGCTCCCAGAAAGACGCTGCCAAGTGCGCTGTGGTAGAAGATCACGACATCCGGCGGCTCCGCCACGAAGTAAAAGCGCAGGGCCAGCGTCTCCGGCTCCGAGAAGGGGCGCGGCCCCGGATCAACGGGGATATCACGCAGAAAGGCCGTCTCAGACCACTCACAGCCCCAGTTACGGTTCAGGTCAACCCCCCGCGCGTTGAAACGCCCTTCCAGATCGTTCCCCCGCAGGAGGCCGTCCGGGTTGGCGGCGGGGATGATCACCAGCCGGATGCCGGGCAGAACCTCCTCAGGATGCCGCCGGAAGTGCTCGGCCAGCCGCTCGCTCAGGACGACGGTATTGGCCTCATAGCCGCCGTGTATGCCCCCCACCAGCACGATGGTGCGGGAACCCTCCCCGAACTGCCAGGCCCATATCTCCCGCCCCTCAACGGAACGCCCGATTGAGAAAAGCACATCATCCGGGTAAGGGGTCAGCGTCGGCAGCACAAGCGTGGGCGTAGAGGACGGCGAACCGTTCTCACGGATGATCAGGGTTGGCAGTGGGGGCGGATCAACGGTCGGAAGGGACCCCGACGGGACGCCTTCCTGCAGCGGGTGGCTCTCCGCAGAGGGGTTGATGCGCTGCGGCAGTTCCGAATAGACCGGCCCGCCGCACGCCGTCGCCAGTACCAGCAGACCGGCAAACGCCCGTTTCCACATGCCCCAGACTATAGCTTTCCTGTCGCCGGTTCGTCAAACCGGTTGTGGCGGGGGACACATCCCGCGCCGGGCGAATGGAACGGCACTCCGCCCTCGATCCACATCACCCGTTTTGTTTCCCCGGAAGGCCGGTGATACAATTTCCCCATATGGCAACAACATCTGCGGAGCTCCTTCCACGACCTGACGCCATACCGGGGACAGGCCCCTCTCTGACGCGATCACCCATGGGGCGCGGAGAGGCCACATCTACCCCCGGCTTGCTCACCCGACCGGTACAACAGATCCACTCAGCATGCGAAGCAGGGTGAAGAATTAAGGCAGGGATTTATGGGGGACGCGTCTCAGGTCTTTGAGAAGCTCAGACACGGCGGGTGGGTTGTGCTCCTCACCGTGCTGTTGAGCACCGGTCTGGCACTGGCCTACAGTTTCTCCCGCCCC
>DRKO01000380.1 GCA_011051745.1 Chloroflexota bacterium
GAACTCCGGGTAAACTTTTCCTTTATTCGATGAATCAATCATAATTCAAAAAGTCCTCTTCTCTCCTTAGCTGGCAAGGCGGAATATCGCTTATGGCCCCAGAACCTCCTCTCAGTCTGCCGTAAAGCAAACCCACACGCCCCGATCACGGCCTTTCCACGAAACAGGGGCACAGCCGGATACAGAACGCCCCCCATGATAACAATTTCTGAAAAGCGGGCAACCCGGCCTCTTTTCCTCCCCTTTCCTATACGCGTCGGTAGCGGAGGGCCGGACTGTGCTCCTGCTCCAGCGCCTCGAGGTTATCCACGATCACCAGCCCGCGCTGGTTAAGATACTCGATCCGCGCGCCGGTCTGCTCCAGCTTGAGCAGCTCGATGTACCCCTCCAGCGTGTCGTAGATCAGACGGGCGATCTCGTAGATCGTGCGCGGCTGATCGCAGCAATCCAGCACGCGCTCGATCTTCTCCAGCGCCGCCTCACGTGTGCGACGGGCGACGGCGTAATAATCGCGCACCGGCCACTCGTGGCCGCCCAGCGCCAGCCGAACCCCTTCCACGCGCTCCGCCTTCTCCAGCGACTCGATATAGTGGCTGAGGCCTGTATAGGGCATCAGGCTTTCGGGGGCCAGCGCGACGCTCGTCCCCGGCAGGATGTGGTCGGCTGTGAGAAGCACATCGCCGATCTGGAGCATCACCAGCCCCGGCGCGTGCCCCGGCACGTGGATCACGCGGAACGTGTCATCCAGCAGATCGCCATCGCGCAGGGTGCGGTCAACACGCACAGGGGGAAAAGCCCGCTTGCCGAACATAAACATCGCCAGCAGGCGATCACGGTGATCCTCAGGCACACCCGCGCGGCGCAGGAAATCCTCCATCCCTTTACCGGTCACCAGCACACGCTCGGCATGCCTGATCAGCACAGGCCGGGCCAGCTCATGAACGGCGACCCCGGCCTGTGCCGCGTGCTCCCTGACGTAGCGCAAGCCGCCAAAGTGATCAATGTGACCATGCGTGATGATGATCCGGTCGAGAGCCTCAAGAGTGGCAGGGAGGTTGTACTCCGTGCGGACGGCCTCCAGCCCACGCAACAGGTCGGCATGGGACTCACCCAGCCCCGACCCGACATCCACGAGAGTCAGGCGTCCATCGTGCACGACCAGATGGGCGTAAGCGATATAGCGGGGAAAGACCCTCATCGGCAGGCGGAAAATCTGCGCCCCGTTTGAAGATTCGAAGCGTTCAACCTCCGGCAGGTCCGGCATCACCTGTTAATCCTCTCCGTTGACGCTGCTCCGCTCAGAAGGATCGAGCAGCAGGTTATCATCCAGACGGCGCAGGCCGAGCGACTCCGCCAGTTCGCGGGCCTGCGCGTATTCCTGCGGCGTGATGGGCCGCCCGATATCCGGGCGGGCAAAGGCGCGGTAGGCGGGGCGGTACTGATCCATCAGGCTGAGGTATGTGTTCGGGCCGAGATGCTCCGCGATCCAGCGCAGAACACCGGCGGTGTTCTCATCATGCCCCGGCATCACCAGATGCCGGACGAGGAGGCCGCGCCGCGCCCTGCCGCGCTCATCCACGACCAGATCGCCAACCTGACGGTGCATCTCGAGCACCGCCCGCCGGTTAACGCGCGGATACTCGCGAACGCCGCTCAACCGGCGGGCCAGCGACGGATCACTGTATTTCATATCCGGCAGGTAGATGTCCACGATGCCGTCGAGCAGGGCAAGGGTTTCCGGCGAGTCGTAGCCGCCGGAGTTCCAGACAAGCGGCAGGCGCAACCCTTCCTCAACGGCGATCAGGAGGGCAGCGAGAATCTGAGGGGCGACGTGGGCAGGCGTCACCAGATTAATGTTCGCCGCGCCTTTGCGCTGCAGATCGAGCATCAGGCGGGCGATCTGGCGGGCGGATAGCTCCTGCCCCTGCCCCTGAATGTTCCAGCGTGCCGTCTGGCAGAACTGGCAGCGCAGGTCACAACCGGCAAAGAAGATCGCGCCGGAGCCGCCCCCCGCCACAAGGGGACGCTCCTCGCCGTGATGGATGTATGAAGTGGCGACCAGCGCTCCCATCCCGGTGCGGCAGGGGCCAAGCTCCTCAGCCCGATCAACCCCACACTCCCAGCCACACAGGCGGCACTCATGCAGCATGGCAAGCGCCCGCTCGACGCGGCGAGCAAGCTCACCGCTCCGGTAAAGCGCCAGATAGGCCGGATCAGGCATGGCCGCCGTCCCTCGCAAGCCGGAAACCGGTCACGGCGAAGGCGTCATCCGGTCGCTCGCCCTGCCGGGCAGCACACCGCACCGACGAAGGTCTGCTGCGCCATGAGCCGCCGCGCATCGCGCGCTTCTCGCCAGCCGCGCCGGGGTCTTCGCGCCCATCGGCGGCACGGTAGGGATAAGGCCAGTACAGGGACGAGCACCACTCCCACACGTTCCCCGCCAGGTCTTCATGCCCGCAGGGTCCACGTCCCGCCGGAAAAAGGCCAACGGCACAGAGCCGCCCGATCCGCTGGCGATCCCAGGCGTTGGCCCGAAGGGGAAGATAAACGTCACCCCAGGGATAGACACGGCGGCTGTTCGCCCCGCGCGCCGCCAGCTCCCACTCCGCCTCGGTCGGCAGACGGTAACGAAAGCCCGTCTCCGCGCTCAGCCAGAGGCAGTACGCCTCAGCATCTCTGGCCGAGACGAACACAACCGGCGCGTTCAGGAGATGAGGGGGCGGCCCCTTACGGCTCCATCCGCGCGGCCTGCGGTGGCCTGTCGCCTCGACAAAGACGGCATAGGCCGCCTGCGTCACAGGAAACTGCGCCAGCGAGAATCCCCCGACCGCCACACGGTGAACGGGCCGCTCGTCGGGGTAGTCGGGGCTGCCCAGGATCACCGTTCCGGCGGGCACATAGATCATCTCGGAAAGATAATGCGGGGGTGAAAAGCGGGGATCGCCCAGCAGGGACAGGGCCTCACCAGCGTTAGCCCGTTGCCAGGGCTGTAAATCGGGGAGCGCGTCGAGCAACTGGCGGGCATACCATCGTTCGGCTTCCAGAGCGCGGATGGTGCGGGCGGCTTCCTGCCGCCGCCGGAGGTCCCGGCCCAGCAGGCCTCCCCACAGGCGAGGGTCACGCTCGCGGCGGCTGCCGCCCAGGCCGGGGGCCTCCCCTCCCGGTGAGGCACTGGATCGCATCATCCGCTCTCGTCCCCGCTCCAGATCAGCTCAGGGCAGCACTGCTGTAGACGATGGCCGCCGCCCGCGCTTCCTCCGTCCCGATCCGGTGCAACGCCTCCAGCACATGGTGGGTGACGAAGGGGCCGGTCTGCGGATCGTTGAGCAGGTCACAGAGAGCACGAACCGCCTTCGCGCTCTCTGGAGGCTCCAGAGAGCCCCCCATCTCCCCAATGGCGTTGACAATAGCCATCTGGATCAACTGACGGTTCAGCGCATCACGGCGTTCATCACGGAGGGCAGCCAGCAGCAGGGGCAGGGCACGGCGCGGCGATTCATGGGCCATCAGCCAGTTCACCCCCCGCACGACCGGCGTCACGCTGGCACTGGTCAACTGCCGCAGGATTGACTGCCCCCAGCGGACGGCCAGAGCCTGAATGGCGGCATGGCGGATCGTCGAGCGGGGGTCTTCCAGAACCGCGATCAGGGCCTGCTCGGCGGTCTCATCATCAAGACGCCCCATAAACCAGATCGCCGCCCACTTGAGGTTCAGGTCATCGTTCCTGAGGGCCACGATCAGCCCCCCCAGCGCGCGTTCCGGATCGAGCCGCACCAGCGAATCCATCGCGGCGAGTTTGTGCTCATAGGCGAAGGGGACACGCCAGAGCCGCCCGGCCTGATAATAGCGGGCCGTCGGTTCGAGGACGGCCACCATCGCCGAGCCATAAAAACGCCCCGCCCCCTGACCCCGGACACGCTCGACCGTTTCCAGACGGAGACAGGCGTCGGGGCTGAGCAACCCCCAGAAGAGCGAGCGGTCGAGGCGGGCGCGGCGAGCCCCCCCCAGCATGGGCTCCGCCCCGCTCACAAAAGCGGTATGTCCCCGACTGAGCGCGGGCTCCTGCCCGCTGAGATGGTTCGCTATCATCGTCGGTCTCCGACCGTCCCCTCAACATCCGGCCCTCCCGATCACTTTACACCGGGATTCCCGTCCGGGCCAGTGCCCGCGACCTACACACCGGCTGTTCCGCCTCCGGCAGAGGGCCAGTCACCCCTCAGACGAGAGAGCACCTCCTCGGCCCCCTGGCTGGAGAGCGCATCGAGCGCACAGGAGCGAAGGCCGGGGTCAAGTCGCCAGAAAATCTCGTCCAGCCCTTCAAGCCAGCCGGCAGGCCGCGCCTCAAACAGGTAAGAAAGGGCCATCTGCGCGATCCGAAGGTCTTCATTGAGCAGGGCCACCAGAGGGGCCGGACGCCATCCTCCGGCCACCACTCGCCGCCAAGCCCGCAACATAACCGGTATCTCATAGGGGGCCTGAAGGCAGTCATCCGCGCCGCTCTCGAATGCCTCCCGCGCGGCCTGCTGTCCGTAGAGAAGATCGGTCATCAGGATCGGAATCCGGCGGATCGCAGGGTCCTGCTCGGCCCGCACGCGGCGGATCACTTCCATTCCGTTCAGGCCGATCAGGCGCGGGCCGACCGCCATCAGGTCAGGCTCTAACGCGCGGGCCAGCCGCCAGGCTTCCATCCCATCGCGGGTACGGCGCACCTCATAGCCGTTCGACTCGGCGAGCAGGCGCATCAACTCGGCGTTCGGGTCGCTGTACTCCGCCAGAACAACAAGCGGGCAGCGACGCCCCACAACAGGAGGAGCCTCCAGCCCCTCAAACCGGAGCGGCCCGTAAGGGGACCTGAAACTGCGGCTGAGCGCGGGCTCCATGCCGGTCACAGTGGTATGCCGCGAACCCAGCCGGGGCTCGCGCCCGTTCAGGCCATCATGCTCCACAACTGCTCCCAGCTCCAGCGCGCCGGATTTCGCCCGGCGAGGGGGAATTAGCCATCAGCGCAACTCGACTACCGGCACGTTCCGCAGAAGCACCTTTTTGGTCAGCAGGTCGGTGACCGTCACGCGGAGCGTCCGGTTGCGATCGACCTCAAAAAGCACCTCGACCCGATCCTCCCCCGCCTTGCCGGGGGGATCGAGATAGGCCACCGTCCGCGCCCCGTCCTCGTCGTTCAGAGGAACGACCCGCCGCAACTCCAGACCGCCCTCGACCATCAGGATGGCCCGGTCGCCAAACATGACCTCGGCCATGCCGCCCGCGCTCTCCTCCACCTCGCCGATCACCAGTCCGAGCGCCTCCTGCCCATCGCGGGAGGCGGTGAGGATCAGAGAGACGGGCTCCTCCATCGGATAGCGC
>DRKO01000381.1 GCA_011051745.1 Chloroflexota bacterium
AGCAGCAGGCCGCCGCGCCGACCGCCACGCCGGAGCCTTCCCCAACGCCGCTTGGCCCCTACGGGCCGACCGGCTTCCCGCCCGATGTCAACCCGCTGACCGGCCTGGTGGTGGACGATCCGGCGGTGCTGGATCGGCGGCCTCTGCTGGTCAAAATCAGCAACGAGTCGGATGTCGTCCGCCCGCAGAGTGGCCTTTCCTTCGCCGATCACGTCTGGGAATACCAGATGGAAGGCTTTGCCCAGACGCGCTACACGGCGGTTTTCTACAGCCGGGCTCCGGAGTATGCCGGTTCTGTGCGCAGCGCCCGCCTGATTGACGTGGAGCATCTGGTTCCCATGTACGGCGGCCTGCTGGCGCTCTCCGGTGGGAGCAGCAATCTGGCCGATCCGCCCGGCAGCCCGCCCCGCATCCGCGAATTGCTCCTCGCTGCCCCGTATCGGGATCGCGTCTTCTCCGAGCAGATGGGCGTCAGCGACCCCTATCTGGTGCGCATCCCCGACATCCCCCGGCCCGGGATCGCCGGTTATCACACCCTCTTTGCCGTGCCCGCTGAGCTATGGCGTCTGGCCGATGAGCGCGGGGTGAACCAGCGCCCCGTGCTGGACGGGCTGGCGTTTGACTACAACGTCCCGTCCGGCGGCATCCCGACCGATGAGATGACCATTGACTACCCCGGCATGGGGCCAAAGCACACCTGGCGCTATGACCCCGAAAGCGGGCGCTGGCTGAGCTGGACGGATGACGAGCCAGACTCGGATTACCTGACGGGCGAGCAGCTTGCCTTTGATAACGTCGTCATCATCTATGCCACCCACTACGAGGCCGATTTTCTGGAGGATGACTACGCTAAACTGTACTCGGTGGGAGTCAACCTGCTGGGTGAGGGGCAGGCTGTTCTGCTCCGCGACGGGCAGCGCTTCGAGGTGACCTGGCGGCGCTCCGATGAGAACAGCCTGATCCAGTTCTTCGACGCTTCCGGCAACGTGATCCCCTTCAAGCCGGGGACGACGTGGTTCCACACGGCCTCGATCTACATCTTCCCGCCGGAGGTCACGTTCTCGCCCTGATGCTGGCGACTGGTTGATCAGGAGGGTTCCTGTGAGCGATCTGGACGACCTCCCCCGCGAGGAACTGCTCAAGCTGCTGGACATCTACGCCAAAAACTGGCTGGCCCATGATGGCGCGTGGTTTCTGGCGGCTGAGGAGCGTTTCGGCATGGAGACGGCCATCGAGCTGGACATCCGCTCGTGGGAGCGTTTCTCGGTCTCCGAGGCGAAGCGGATCATGCGTGCCTTTGACATCCCGGAAGGCGGCGGCCTGGAAGCCCTTGAGCGGGCGTTGCGCTATCGCCTCTATGCGCGCGTTAACGAACAGGCCGCCCGCTGGACCGAGGACGGCGCGCTGGAGTTCCGCATGGTCGAGTGCCGGGTACAATCCACACGGCGGCGCAAGGGCCTGCCCGATTTCCCCTGCAAGCCGGTGGGCCTCATGGAGTACAGTCAGTTTGCCCGCACGATTGACCCGCGCATCCGAACGGAGTGCCTCGCCTGCCCGCCCGATTCGGTCGGTGATGCCTACTGTGTCTGGCGCTTTACGCTGCGGGAGGACGATGAGGGGCAGGGCGGGGAGCCGGGGACATGATCATATGACCCACATCATCACCGGCCTGTGTATGCGACACGGGGCCTGTGCCGGGGTCTGCCCGGTGGATTGCATCGTCCCCGGCCAGCCAATCGAAGAGTGGCCCACATACTACATTGATCCGGCGGCCTGCACGGACTGCGGGGCCTGTGTGCCGGTCTGTCCGTATAATGCCATCTGGCCGGAGGAGAGCGTCCCCGACCCGCTCCAGCCAGACATCCGCCCTAACTACGAGTTCTTCACGCGGGGGCCGGGGTACAGTGCCCGGCCTTCCGGCCCCTCCCGGGGGAAGTAGGCGCAAACGGGAAGCCGGTCTCTGGTCTCTCGTTACCGGCTGCCTGTCGTTGGCTGGAATCTGTTGCCCCCCGGTGCAGGGTGTGATACGCTTGGGGCATCAAGCGTCCGGACGCCTGAACGGCCCTCCCACCGGGTGCTGGTCGTCAGGAGGAGACAACGTCCCGGCTTCTGAAATTCTTATCATGTCCCGTACCATCCGGCAGGGGAGATCACCGGTCGGCATACGTTTGCGTTCGCCTGAAGAGCGGTTAAAAGGGAGTGTGTATTGGACGAGCGGGGATATGTCCTTGTTATCGGGGCTGCCAATCTGGACATTAAGGGGCAGCCTGATGTCGCCCTTGTGCGCGGGAGTTCGATCCCCGGACGCATCCGAACCAGCCTGGGCGGGGTTGCCCGTAACATCGCCGAGAACCTGGCCCGTCTGGAAGTCGAAACCGTGCTGCTGACCGCCGTCGGCGACGATGAGGTCGGGGAGCGTATTCTGGGTCATGCTGCCGGGAGCGGGATTGACATCAGCGAGGCGCTGGTCGTCGAGGGCGAGCGCACCGGCGCTTACATGGCGCTCCTGCGCAAAAACGGGGCGCTCGACGTGGCGCTGGATGATATGGCTATCCTCCAGATGCTGACGCCCGATTACTTCGAGGCCCGCCGCTCACTGTTCGCCGGGGCGCGGCTGATCGCCATTGACGCCAACCCCACGCCGGAGGCGCTGGAAACGATTGTGAGCCTGTCCAACGAGTACCGTGTCCCCCTCTGTGCCGACCCCACCTCGGCGGCGCTGGCAGAGCGTCTGCGCCCGCACCTCTCCAGCCTCTACATGGCCTCGCCTAACGTTCCGGAGACGGGTGTCCTGTGCGGCGTCTCGTTTGAGGAATCCGACCGGGACGCGGCTCAGGCCGCCGCCCGGCGTCTCGTTTCGATGGGGGTTGAGATCGCCGTCATCACGCTGGGTGAACACGGCGTCGTATACGCCGACGCGGAGACGAAAGGGTACATTCCGGCCATCCAGACGCACATCCTCGATGAGACGGGCGCGGGGGACGCGATGACGGCGGCCATCATCTTTGGCCTGCTGGAGGAAATCCCGCTTGACGAGTGCGTCCGGCTGGGCGTGACCGCCGCCACGCTGACCCTCCGCACCCGCGAGACCGTTCGCCCCGACCTGAGCGTTGATCTGCTATATGATGAACTGGTGATCTGAGAGCCACGAAAGAACAGAACCCCATGCCACCCGCTGACATCTTTCACATCGCCCCCGAAGTCCGCGCTGCGCTGGCCGGGAAGCGCCCCGTCGTCGCTCTGGAGTCAACCGTCATCGCGCCCGGCCTGCCCCGCCCCCGGAATCTCGAAACGGCCCGCCTGTGTGAGTCGGCCATCCGCGAGGAAGGCGCGACTCCGGCCACCGTCGGCATCATCAACGGGGTGATCACGGTCGGCCTGACCGACGAGCAGCTCGAACTGCTGGCCCTCTCGGAGGGCGTGCGGAAAGTCTCCCGCCGCGACTTCGGGATCGCCCTTGCCCGCAGAGAGCACGGCGCGACAACCGTCGCCGGGACGATGATCGCCGCCCATATGGCCGGGATCGGCGTCTTTGCCACCGGCGGCATTGGAGGCGTGCATCGCGGCGACGCGGGCGATGTCTCCGCCGACCTGCCCGAGCTGGCGCGGACGCCCGTCGCCGTCGTCTGCGCCGGGGCCAAATCCATCCTTGACCTGCCGCGCACCCTCGAATGGTTGGAGACGGCAGGCGTGCCGGTGCTGGGCTACCGGACGGAGACGTTCCCCGCCTTCTACGCGCTGAGCAGCGGCCTGCCGGTTGACGCCCGTCTGGACTCCCCGCAGGATGCCGCCGCTATCATCAGGGCGAAGCGGGCGCTGGGGCTTGAAGGCGGGGTGCTGATCGCCGTCCCGCCGCCTGCCGACCTTGCCCTGCCCGCTGATGAGATGGAAGCCGCCATCGAGCGGGCGTTGCGCTCGGCGGCCAGTGCCGGGATCGGCGGCAAAGCGCTGACGCCCTATCTGCTGGCCCGCGTTGGCGAGTTCACCGCCGGGCGCAGCCTGACCGTTAACATTGCCCTGCTGGAACAGAACGCCCGCATCGCTGCCCGCATCGCCGTCGCTCTCAGCGAAGGAGAGTAGTCGCCGCCGGCCACACGGGAGACTCTCCGGCCTGCATCCGTATACCGATCTCCCGCTTTGCAGCGGAGCGGGCGTTTGAGCGTCCCCGCGCGGGACGACGCCAGAGAGCAGTCACACCCGACCCATATCAGGAGGAGAGAGCGAAATGACAGCCACCCGTGACCTG
>DRKO01000382.1 GCA_011051745.1 Chloroflexota bacterium
GACACCGGTCACGACCGGCAGCGTCAGCGCCAGCGTGTCGGCTGCATCAAAGAGCGGCTCTTTGTCCTCCTGTAAGTCCCTGTTGTAGGTTGAGGGCAGCCCCTTGAGCACCGTCATCAGCGACACGAGGTCGCCCAGCAGACGGCCACTTTTGCCGCGCGTTAACTCCAGCGAGTCGGGGTTGCGCTTCTGGGGCATCAGGCTGGAACCGGTGGTATAGGCCTCACTCAGGGCGACAAAGCGGTAGCCGGGGCCGGAGAACAGGATCAGGTCTTCGGCCAGCCGGCTGAGATGGACGCCGATCAGGGCCGCGGCGAACAGAAACTCGACCTGATGGTCACGGTCGCTGACGGCGTCCAGACTGTTAGGGGTGGGGGCCAGCATACCCAGCCCGGCGGCCAGCCACTCCCGATCAATCGGGAACGGGTTTCCGGCCAACGCCCCCGCCCCCAGAGGGCAGACAGCGGTCCGACGGGAACAATCCCCCAGCCGTTCTCGATCCCGTTCAAACATCCAGAAATAGCTCATCAGCCAATGGCTGAACAGGATCGGCTGGGCAGGCTGGAGGTGAGTGTAGCCGGGCATCAGGAGGCCAAGATGGGCCTCGGCCTGCCCGACAAGCGCCCTCTGCAGCGCCATCAGATCATGGCGGGTGCGCTCGATCACCTCCAGCAGCCACAGCCGCACGTCAAGCGCCACCTGATCGTTGCGGCTGCGCCCGGTGTGCAGTTTCCCGGCAAGCGGGCCGATCAGTTCCGTCAGACGACGTTCAACAGCTGTGTGGATGTCCTCATCGGTGGGGAGGGCTTCGAAGCGGCCCCCGTCAAACTCGGCCTTCACCTGCTCCAGCCCGGCGATGATGGCGTCGCACTCCTCCTCCGTCAACAGCCCGGCCCGCTGCAAGGCCCGCGCATAGGCGATGCTGCCCCGGATGTCGGCAGCATAGAGCCGCCGATCAAAGGCGAAGCTGTCGTTAAAACGCCGCATGTGCTCGTCGGTGTCTCCCTCGAAGCGGCCTCCCCACAGTTTCACAGCAGACCCCCTCAGTCCCGCTTGAAGATCGAGTAGTCCGGCGCACGGAAGCGGCTCTCACCCGTCCCGGCAATGCTCAGCAGGGCGTCCACCTTGAGCGGCAACCCCCACAGATTGATGAAGCCCTGAGCGTCGCGCTGGTCGTAGACATCCATATGCCCGAAGGAAGCGTAATCCTCGCGGTAGAGGCTGTAAGGCGATTTTCGTCCGGCGACGATGATATTGCCTTTATACAGCTTCAGACGCACCAGCCCCGTAACATGGCGCTGAGTGACCAGCACGAAGCCGTCCAGCGCCTCCCGGAGCGAGGAGAACCACTTGCCATTGTAAACCAGTTCTGCATAACGCAGGGCGATCATCTGCTTGAAGTGGAGGGTATCCTTGTCCAGACAGATACTCTCCAGCTCCTGATGGGCCGCGTAGAGGATCGTCCCGCCGGGCGTCTCGTACACCCCGCGCGATTTCATCCCCACCAGCCGGTTTTCGACCAGGTCCACGCGCCCGATGCCATGCCGCGCCCCGATCTCGTTGAGGGCGGTCATCAGCGGGACCGGATCCATCTTCTCACCGTTCAGCCCGATCGGAGTCCCGCTCTCAAACTCAAGCTCGATGACCTCCGGCTCATCAGGCGCGGCCTGAGGGCTGACGGTGCGCTGAAACATCTCCTCTTCCGGCTCAAACCAGGGGTCTTCGAGCGGGCCGCCTTCATGGCTCAGATGCCAGATGTTGCTGTCGCGGCTGTAGATTGACCGCTCACTCTGGACAACGGGCACGTCATGGGCACGGGCGTAGGCCAGCGCGTCTTCCCGGCTGCGGATATCCCACTCACGCCAGGGGGCGATCACCTTCAGCATGGGATTCAACGCCATGACGGTCAGCTCAAAGCGCACCTGATCGTTGCCCTTGCCGGTGCAGCCGTGGGCGACCGCGTCGGCCCCCTCCTGCTCGGCGATCTCCACCTGTCGCTTGGCGATCAGGGGGCGGGCAACCGATGTCCCCAGCAGGTACTTGCGCTCGTAAATGGCCCCGGCCTGCATCATGGGGAAGACATATTCGGTCAGGAACGTTTCGCGCAGGTCTTCGATGATGATCTTGCTCGCCCCGCTTCGGATGGCCTTCTCTTCCAGCCCTTCCAGTTCGTCATCGCCCTGGCCGATGTTGGCGGTGTAGCAGATCACCTCACAGCCGTAATTCTCGATCAGCCAGGGCACAATGACCGAGGTATCCAGCCCACCAGAGTAGGCCAGCACGACTTTCTCGACTTTCTTCTCCTCTGACATGTCCTTATCTCTCCTCGAAACGTGTCCGACGATTACCGCCCCTCAGGTGCGGTAATGCCCGTTAATGGTGATATACTCATGGCTGAGATCGCACGTCCACAGCCAGGTTGACGCCTCCCCCAGCCCCAGATCAAGCCGCAGACCCCACTCAGGGGTTTGCATAAGCCGGATGGCCGCCGCCTCGTCGTAATCCGCCGGTTCTCCATCGGCCACCAGTTGCAGCGCCTCTCTTCCCTCTGAATCCAGCAGCCAGAGCGAAAGCCGCTCCGGCTCAACCTCGACACCCGAATATCCCGCCGCGCAGAGGATACGCCCCCAGTTCGGGTCGGCCCCGTAGAAGGCCGTCTTGCACAGCGGAGAGGTTCCGATGCTCCGGGCGACAGTCCGCGCCGAGGCTTCATCAGGCGCACCCGTGACCACCACAGTGACGAACTTAGTCGCCCCCTCCCCATCCCGGACGATGGCCTTCGCCAGCGTCTCGCAAACGTCATCCAGGGCACGCTGGAAGTCCGGATCATCCTCGCCGATGGCGACCCCTGAGGCTCCGTTTGCCAGCAGCAACACCGTATCATTGGTGCTCATGTCGCCGTCAACGACGATCCGGTTGAAGCTGCGATCCACCGCCTGCCGGAGCGCGTTTTGCAGGGCCGGAGGGGGAACGTCGGCATCGGTGGCGATAACGGCCAGCATGGTCGCCATGTGGGGAGCGATCATGCCTGCCCCTTTGGCAATGCCGGTGATCGTATAGCCCCGCCCGGTGGTGAGGCTGGCGACCTTGGGGCGGGTGTCGGTTGTCATGATGGCCTGAGCGGCCTCTTCCCAGCCGTCGGGGCGCAGGCTCCCGGCCAGACGATCAATGCCGGACAGAACGATGTCCATCGGTAGCTGCACACCGATCACGCCGGTTGAGAGCACCAGTACTTCATCGGGCTGGCAACCGATGGCTTCGGCGGCACGCTCCGCCATCGCGCGGGCGTTCGCCATGCCCCGCTCACCGGTGCAGGCGTTGGCGTTGCCCGCGTTGGCAACCACGGCCCTCATCCGTGCGCCGGAAGCCTCTATCAAAGCCTGATCGTAGAGCACGGGGGCGGCTTTGACGCGGTTCGTCGTAAAGACACCCGCCGCATGGGAGGGGCGGTCACTGACCAGCAGGGCCATGTCTTTTTCCCCACCGGACTTGAGGCCAGCGTGTAAACCCGCCGCCTGAAACCCCGTAACCTGTTGTGCTGTCATACGTGTTTCCCGTTCCCACCTGTGGCCGCCGTTGAGGGCGGATTATCGAGATA
The DNA here is from genome assembly GCA_011051745.1 of Chloroflexota bacterium. Classification (GTDB taxonomy): domain Bacteria; phylum Chloroflexota; class Anaerolineae; order Aggregatilineales; family UBA3940; genus DRKO01. Next base: position 3,599 of record DRKO01000382.1, read on the forward strand.
GTAGATCAAGGCCACCTCGTCGCAGCGATGGCGCAAGGGACAGGGACGACAGTCCCGCCAGACCTTCTGAGGGAAGTTGGCGAGAAAATCTCGCCGGAACCCGGCCCGCTCGAACAACTCGACGGCCCGCGTCAGCGAGAGCACCCGCCGCATCCCGCGCAGACGGGCCAGCTCGACGGCGGCGCCGATCAGGGCCAGACCCAGCCCGCGCCCCTGCTGCTCCGGCGCGACGGCCAGCGAGCGCAACTCGCACAGTTCATCGTTGAAGAAGACGAGCGATACACAGCCGATCACCGCGCCGTCCTCTTCCGCGACCAGCCAGTCGTTGATGTGGGCACGCATTTCATGCGGGGAGCGGGGGAGCATCCGTCCGGCCCGGACTTCCTCCTCAAACAGCGCCCGGATATCCTCCACCTCGGAAATGCGCGCCGTCCGGATCAGCACCGCGTCGCCCTGTTTGAGCGTCACCGGCTTCTGGAAAGTCGGGACAGTTACCGTCGGCGATGGCTGTTGAATCACCCTGCGTTTCCCCCTCACTGTTCGATGATCTCTGCCAGGATGTCCATCAGGCGGTCGATCTCCGCCTCCGTCACGATGTAAGGCGGGAGCAGCCGCAGGACGTTCGGCCCGGCGTTCAGGAGCAGGACGCCCCGCTCGTACCCTGCCTCCAGAAGCGGCATGACCTCTCCGTCCATCTCGATCCCGATCATAAGGCCCAGCCCTCTGATCTCTCTGATGCGCGGCGAGTTCAACTCGCCAAGCCGCTTCACAAGCAGATCGCCCATCGCGCTGACGTGCTCCAGCAGGGCCGGATCGCTCACCCGACGCAACACAACCTGCGCGGCGCGGCAGACGACCGGCCCTCCGGCGAACGTGCTGCCGTGATCGCCCGGCTCGATCACCTCCGCCACACGGTCGGTGAGCAGCGTCGCGCCGATGGGAAGCCCCCCGCCCAGCGCCTTGGCGAGCGTCATCATATCCGGCTCGACGCCCGCATGTTCGTAAGCCCACAGCCTGCCGGTTCGCCCCAGCCCGCACTGGATTTCGTCAAAGACCAGCAAGGCCCCATAGCGATCGCACAATCGGCGCAGGCCGCGCAGGAACTCAGGGTGGGCAATGTGTACCCCACCCTCACCCTGCACCGGCTCGACAAACACGGCGCACGTCTCCGGCCCGATCAGCTTTCCGGCGGCCTCCAGATCGTTGAAGGGGGCAAAGCTCGCCCCCGGCATCAGAGGGCGAAAGGGGGCCTGATATTTCTCCCGCGCCGTGATCGCCAGCGCCCCCGCCGTCCGCCCGTGAAAGCCCCCCGAAAAAGCGACGATCCCGGTTTTGCCGGGACCATGAACGACACGGGCATATTTGCGGGCAAACTTGATCGCCGCTTCGACAGCCTCGCCGCCGGAGTTGCAGAAATACACTTTGTCGGCAAAGCTGAGCTCACACAGCATCCCGGCCAGTTCGGCGTGGGGGGCGGTGTGGTAGAGATTGCAGACGTGACTCAACTGCGCGACCTGCTCCTGTACGGCGGCCACGATCTCCGGATCGGCGTGCCCCAGCGCATTGACGGCAATACCGGAGGTGAAGTCCAGATAGGTTTTGCCCTCGCTGTCGGTGAGCGTCATACCCTGCCCGCGCACGAGCACGAACGGCGCACGGTTATAAGTATGCAGAACAAAGCTGGCTTCTTTCTCCTGAATGGTGGTAGACATGGCTTCTCCTTCGTGGTGAGTGGCTGCCCCTCAGGCGGCGAACACCGTACCGGTTCCGGCCCGCAGACCGGGAAGATCGGTGATGACGGCTCTGCGGACGCCGCCCTCAATGGCGGAAAGCGCGGCGCGGACTTTGGGGATCATGCCGCCGTGAATCACGCCCTGGCGGATCAGCCGCCGGGCCTCGGATGCGGAAAGCCGGGGGACGATCTCCGCGCCGACTCTCACCCCCGGTACGTTGGTCAGGAAGGTGGCATAAGCGGCCTCCGTCGCCCCGGCGACCGCCCCGGCGACGTGATCGGCGTTGACGTTATAGCGACCGTCCGGCCCCAGAGAAATCGGGGAGATGACGGGGACAACCCGCTCCACGCACAGGTCGAGCAGCACCCCGGCCCGCACCGAGACGATCCGCCCGACACGCCCCATCTCCGCCGACCAGGGTTCCACCCGGATCAGCCCGCGATCCACGCCGCTCATGCCCAGCGCGTCCACCCCGGCGTCGATCAGCGCGAGCGTCAGTTCTTTGTTGATGCGCCCTGAAAGAACCATCTCGGCGGCCTCAAGCGTCGCCTCGTCGGTAACGCGCTGCCCGTCTATATACGTCGGCTCGATCCCCAGACGCCCCATCAGGTCGTTGATCGCCCGCCCGCCGCCATGCACCAGAATGCAGGGCCTCTGCCGATTCAGTTCGGCCACCGCCTGCGCCAGCCCGGCGAGAAACCCCGGCTTCTCCAGATC
>DRKO01000383.1 GCA_011051745.1 Chloroflexota bacterium
CGGCGTGCTATTTCCAGCGCCTCGCTGATGTCACGATCTGCGAACCCGCTGTAGTTCTGCCCGGAGTCTGCCTGTGACTCATGCCAGAAGGGATAGGGATCGGGATCGGCCAGACGCCCCTGGCTGAACTCCACCAGCGCGGCGTCGAAGTCCCGCCCCTCGCCGTCCCGGTCCGGGGTCTGGAGACGGTCAAGCAATTCATCGGTGTCCAGCACCTCAAGCGTGACATCCACGCCCAGCGCCTGCCACTGCTCAACGATGCTCTGGCCCAGTTCCCTGTCAGCCGGACGATCACCGACCAGAAGCGTGAAAGAGAGCGGCACTTCCTCGCGGGAGCGGATGCGGCCTCCCAGCGCCCAGCCCGCCTCGTCGAGCAACTGAGCGGCCTGTTCCGGGTCGTAGGGGGTCGGCGTGAGGGCCGGGTTATAGGCCCATGTGCCGGGCAGGACGGTTGAGTCAGTCAGGAGGAGGTGGCGCGTTAACTCGGTGCTCAGCAGTTCCTCGCGGTTTAGAGCCAGCGCCAGCGCCCGGCGAACCGACTCTTCCTGAAAGAAGGGCAAGCGGGTTGGGGCCTGCTGGTTGAAGATAATAGCCGCGTAAACGGGCAGGCGAGCCGAGTAGACCTCCAGACCGGGACTGGCGAGCACGGCGTCAAGCTGGGCCGGGGTCAGCCCGCCGAGCGCCTGAACATCGCCTCCCAGCGCGGAGAAGGCGTCGGCTGCCTCCCGGTAGAAGTATAAATCCACCTCATCGAAGCGAACCCGGCGGGCGGGGTCATAAAATCCCTCATAAGGGATCAGCCGCACCTGTGTCATATCCCGCCCCTCTTCAAGCGACGCCCAGCGAAGGCGGCCCGTGCCGACGGGGGAAAGATTAAACGGGTCATCCGGCAGATCGGCGGCTTCAACCCCCGCCAGAATATGAGCCGGTAGTATCCCAATGCGGAGATACTCCGGGAAGGAAGCGAGGGGCTGAGTAAGCACAAAGCGAACAGTACGCTCGTCGTCGGCGTATGTCTCAACGGTGCGCCAGAACGTCGCCAGATCGTCCGGGCCGGAGAAGCGGGGGTCGCGCAGGAGGCTCATGGTGAAAGTGACATCGTCGGCGGTGAACGGCACGCCGTCATGCCAGGTGGCATCCGAGCGCAGCGTGAAGGTGTATGTCAGGCCATCGGGGCTAACTTCCCAGTTTTCCGCCAGATCGGGGATCGGTTCGCCGAACTCATCCAGACGTGTCAGCCCCGAAAAAACCAGCTCGACGAGATCGAGATCGGCCTGCGAGGATGCCAGCAGAGGGTTCACAAGCGCGGGCTCCCCCACGATGGCCTCGCTGTAAACCTGCGACTCGGTGAAGGTGACGATCGGCTCAACAGGGCGGGCCGCAGAGCGAGGGAGCAGCAGGTAAAGCCCGCCAGCGGCGATCATCAGCAGCCCCAGACCCAGCAGGATCAACTGCCAGCGGAGCCTCATCGGGCGATCCGGCCCCGCCGTAGAGGGTTCTTCGGGCATAGTCGGCAGTTCGTTATCGCTCATAGCCATAGCAGGAGGAAAGCTACACCCGCGCAACGGAGGTAAGACACAGCGGGGTGTTCTGCTCGCCGCAAAACACCCCGGACAGCGTCAGCCATTGCTACGGGCAGACAGATAAGGAGCGCTTCCCGTTCTCAGGAGCCAACCACGAATACGTTGATGATCACCAGTACGAAGAAGGCAACCGAGAGGCCGATCGTGACCTGAAAGAGAGTCTTCTCAAGGCCCCGGCGGGTTTTGTACATCCCGCCGCTCATCTCCCCGCCGAACAGGCTCCCCAGCCCGCCGCCTCGTGTTTGCAGCAGAATGGCCGTGATCAACGCGGTGGAAAGGATAATTAACGCGATATTCAGAGAAGTTTTCAGCACCTTGCTCTACCCCGTTCTATTCCGTATGTATACAGGCGGTCATTATATCGTGTGGCAGGCGGGCTATCAAACAGCCGCGTTCTGAAACACAGGTCTTCGTCCGGGAGCTCCCACAGGGGAACCGCTTCGCTCCGGCGCTCCCCCGAAGGATGAACCCATTCCCTCCAACGCCTGCGGGCCGAATCTGGGGAATCGGTGCTAAAATTCCGGCAGCGCTGGCACGTGGCTGGCGGGCGGAGAACACAGAGGAGGGTGTCTTATGCCACGAACACCCCTGCAGGCGTTCATTTTCGTACTGATCGTTGTGCAGCGCGATGATCGGTTTCTGCTGGTTCAGGAAGCCAGCGTAGAACGGGGAACCTGGTTCTTTCCGGCGGGCGGTGTGGAGCCGGGCGAGGGGCTGATCGAGGCAGCCATCCGGGAGGCGCGCGAGGAGGCAGGCGTTGACATTGTGCCGCGTTCCCTGATCTGGATGGAGGATCAGAGCTACGTTTACGAAGGGGGACTGTGGGCCGGTCGCTGGCGCTTTCTCCTGCGGGCGGACCTTGAGCCCTCCTCCCCGCAGCCCGGCCCGACGGCTGACTCGCTCGATGCACGCTGGTTCACGCTGAAAGAGGTCAGAGCGCTTCCCCTGCGCAGCCCGGAGGTGCTCGATATCCTCGCCGAGATAGCGCGCGGCTGCCCGGAGCTCCCTCTGGACACAGGCTACCGGCGGCGGGTGTAAGGGATACAATGGGGAACCAGCCCTTTATCTGTGAGGCCGAAGCCCTGCCGGGGCTTGAACCGTTTGTAGAGGGCGAATTACGCCGCCGCTTCCGCAAACAGCGTCTTCGCCTCCTCCCCGGCGGCGGACCGGAGCGTGTCCCTTTTCGCTACAGGGACGACCCCCGCGATCTGCTCACGCTACGGACTCCGGTGGCCGTGTATCTGGTTCGACACTTTGCCATCCCGCGCCCGCGTGCCCTGCTCGGCCACCAGAACTTTCACATCCTGCTCCGGCAGATCGAGACGGTACGCGACCTGCACCCTTCCGGTGCGTTCCGGACGTTCCGCTTCAGCGCCGCAGGGAAGGAATCCAGCGTATTCACCCGACTCAGGGACGAGATCGCGGAGCATACCGGCCTGGAGTACAGTCCGAAAGAAGCCGATCTGCTCCTGCGGGTGCGGCCTGCGATGCTTCGCGCCGATGGCTGGGAGGTGCTGATCCGTCTTTCGCCGCGCCCGCTCTCGGCGCGGACATGGCGCGTGTGCGACTGGCCCGGTGCGCTCAACGCCACGATTGCCGCCGCCATGGTGGAGCTGACGCGCCCGCGCAGTCGGGATCGCTTCCTCAACCTGATGTGCGGCTCCGGAACGCTGCTGATCGAGCGGCTGCTCCGCCAGTCGGCCAGCCGGGCAGTCGGTTGCGACATTGATCAGGCGGCGCTCTCCTGCGCACATGAGAACGTCTCCGCTGCCGGACTGGCCTCTTCTGCCCGCTTCGTGCAGATGAACGCCACACGGCTGGAATTCCCGGACGGCTCTTTTGATGCCCTCGTGGCCGATCTCCCCTGGGGGCAACTGGTCGGCTCTCCAGAGGACAACGCCACACTGTACCCCGCCGTTCTGGCCGAGGCGGCGCGGGTCACTGTGCCGGGCGGCAGGCTGGTGATCATCACCCACGCGATCACACTCCTTGAGGATGTGCTCAGACGGTACGCCAACCGCTGGGCGCTCAGGCAGGTGATCCGCGTCTTTCAGGGCGGCCTGCACCCCCGCATCTACGTTCTCGAACGGACGGAAGGGTAAGACATGATCCTCTGCGTGACGTTGAATCCCCTGGTTGACATGACGCTCTTTGTGGATGAGGTGAAGCCCGTCTACCGCATCAACGCGAAGCGCGTCACCTACACAGCGGGCGGCAAAGGGAACAACGCGGCACGGGCGCTGGTGCGGCTGGGCGAGCCCGCCCGCGTCCTGGAACCGCTTGGCGGGTTCAGCGGCCAGCACGAGGCGGCGTTGCTCGCCTCCGACGGCGTCGAGGCGATCATCGCTCCGGCTTCGGGCGATACGCGCGTGGCCGTCACCGTTGTGGATCGGGACTACCATCAGCAGGCCTTCTTCACACCGGCTGCGCCGTTCACAGAGGCGGATGTAGCAGAGGTGCGGAAGCGCCTCCCTGATGCACTAAAGGGCATCCGGGCGGTATGTCTGTGCGGAAGTTCCCCCGGGCCGCTTGCCGATCCGCTTTTCCCGGAGATACTGCGCGAAGCCGCTTCACGGGGCATCCCCTCCCTGCTCGATACCTACGGAGACGCGCTCCGCCTCGGTCTGGAAGCGGCTCCGACGATCGTCAAGATCAACCGGGATGAGGCTGCCGCGCTTCTGGGGCACAGGCTGAAGACGCGCGAGGAGCAGCTCCGGGCACTCGACGCGCTACGGAGAGAGGGCGTTCGCTGGGTGATCCTGACGCTGGGAGCGGAAGGAGCGCTTTTCAACGACGGCAGCCGGAGATGGATCGCTCACCCGCCACCCATCCGGGCGATCAACCCCATCGGCTCCGGCGACGCGATGACGGCGGGCCTGCTGGCCGGACTGGTGCACGGACAGCCTCCTGAAGACTGCTTCAGGTTCGGCATGGCAGCAGCCGCCGCCAGCACCGCCCGCTGGGAGGCCTGCGCTATCACATCGGAGGAGGTAGAAGCGCTCCTGCCACAGGTGCTTGTGGAGCTGCTCTGAGCGAACGGGCAGGGAGTGGATAAATATGTGGATATTGATAAAATAGGGGCATGGTGAAATGTCCACATTGTCAGAGTACAGAGCGACAGGTCAAAGTTGGCTACACATCGGCGGGAAGCCAGCGGTATCTATGTCGGAAGTGTGAGCGGAAGTACACACCGGAGCCGAAGCGGCGGGGGTATGACGAAGCAACCCGACGCAAGGCAGTTGAGATGTATGTAGACGGGATGAACTTCCGGCGGATTGGGCGGATGCTGGGGGTAGCGCACCGGACGGTTATCAACTGGGTGAATGCGTATGCCGCCAGCCTGCCCGATGAGCCGCCTGTACCCGGCGAGGCCCAGGAAGTGCATGAGCTGGATGAGTTATACACCTTCGTCGGGAGTAAAAAAACGAAGTCTACATCGTCACACAGGTAGACCGCGCCACTCACTGTATCGTGGGCTGGGATGTTGTGGTCGAGCGCAGCTACGAGACCCTCCAGCCTATTCTGGACCGCTCCCCGCAGGCGCAACGCTATTACTCCGATAACTTGGCGACCTATGATACCCTGGTCTACTTCCCCGGTCGCCACCTGACCGCTCCGGGCAAGTCTCAGACCTATTCGGTCGAAGCCGATAACTCGGTGCTCCGCCACTACCTGGCCCGTCTCGCCCGCAGCTCGCGCTGTTTCTCCCGTTCCCTCCTCGCCCTCTGGACAGCCATCAAGCTCTTCGTCTTTGCCTGGAACCGCCGCCAGATGTACAAACGCCGCTTCCCTTCTTATCCCGCTCATGTCAAAGATTTCGTATACCCATGATGTTATCCACTCCCACGCTCCAGGTTGTCGGGCCGCGTGCGCCAAGCTCTGCGCCGCAATGCAGGAGAGGCGATAGAGATGGCTCATGGCGAATGGCTCATGGCTTATGGCATATAGCCTGTGGTCACCCCCCACCGGGCCGCCCAACGTGTGGCTCAGCAGCAGCGGCGGCGCAGCCGCGCCCGCTGGGTGCCGTGGTTAGCCCGCCCCTCGCCCCGAAGAGTCTGGTGTTGATGTTGTACCGTTCGGTGCTTGTGATTTAGGACGCTTGAAAATAAAGCGAATCGAAGTGGTCATTCCGAGCCAACTAGTTTCCCATCGGGCCG
>DRKO01000384.1 GCA_011051745.1 Chloroflexota bacterium
ACAGCACAACCCCGATTGAGTATACGTCGGAAGCCGGGGTGGGCGGCTCGCCTGCCGCCTGTTCGGGGGAGAAGTAATGCGGGCTTCCCCATATCACATCCTCGACCTCATCCGACTGAGCAGCCGAAAGGGCCCGTGCGATGCCGAAATCGGTCACCTTAATGGCGTTGTCCGGCGTAACGAGGATGTTCTGCGGCTTCACATCGCAGTGAACCAGTCCGGCCCGGTGGGCGTACCCCACGCCCTTGCACACCTCGATAATAATATCGAGGGCCGTATCCACCTCGAAAGGGCCGCCTCTGGCGCGGATCAGCTTCTTCAGGTCCTGGCCGGGCACATATTCCATGACGATGTAATGCGTCCTCGGCCCGTCCTGCCCCACATCATGAACGGTCACGATGTTCGGGTGGGAGAGGTTGGCGGCGGCCTGAGCCTCGCGCCGGAAGCGCATCAAAAACTCCGGATCGCTCACCAGGCTTGGGCGTAGCACCTTCACGGCGACCAGCCGCCCCAGTTCGAGGTCCTGAGCTTTGTATATCACCGCCATGCCGCCCGCGCCGATTTGCTCGATCAGGCGGTAGCGTTCGTTGAGGATCGGGTTTTCGGCCATGCCTGTATTTTACACCTGTTCTGACTCGTCACAACTGCCGTTCATGGAGTCCAGCCCTCCGGCCAGACTCCCGCCATCATCCCTCAGCCCTCCGCCGCAACCTCAAAGTTCTTCAGCCACTCTTTCGGAATGCGCCGGACGTGGCCGCTGCGATCCACGCAGATATGCTTTGTCTGGCCGGTGGCGAGCACCTGCCCGCTCGTGCCGTCCACCACCTCATAGCCAAAGGTGATGCTGCGGCTGCGGATGTCCTCCACCCATGTGCGAACCGTGATCAGGTGATCGTAGTAGGCCGGGGCAAGGAAACGCACGCGGGCCTCGCTGACGGCCAGCGAATAGCCCATCGCCTCCAGATCGGCATAGGGTGCGCCGAACTGTCGGGAGTATTCGCTCCGTCCCTCCTCGAAGTAGACCAGATAGTTAGCGTGATGGACGATCCCCATCATGTCCGTTTCGGCAAAGCGAACGTGAAAGCTTGCCTCGACGATTTTTCGGTTAGAAGTGGCGGCTGTCATGATGCTCCTGTAGAGAAGCCTATATCTCTGGCCGGGCTTTCGTTCAGAGGACGCCTTCCCGTTCCAGAATAGTGCGGATCAGTTCCTTGCGGGCCGTCCCGCCCAGCATCTCGAGCCTGCGGATACCCAGCGGATCGATCTCCTCGCGCAGCAGGCGCACCTCCTCCTCGGTCGGTGGAGGCGTCTCGTGCACATCCGGGGCGATCTCCAGCTCAAAGCCCGTCCTGCGCTGGATGCGTCGGGGTTCAACGCCGCGATGATAGGAGATGAGACGCATACGTCCGTTGGCCCAGTCGAACTGCCCCAGGTCGGTGATGCAATAGCGCGGCCCGGCCCCTCGCCTGCGTTCCGGGGAATGGCCCAGCCCGCTGACGAAGTCCACACGCTCCACAAACGTCACCTTTGAGTGGCGGGGGACGTAGATATAGACGTGCTCGGAGAAAGTCGTCACGTCCGGGATGCCCCCCGTCCCCGGCAGGCGCATGTAGGGCTTCCGGTAGTCCTTCCCGATTGCAATGTTGTTGAAGTTCCCCTGCGCGTCGATCTGGGCCGGTCGGAAAAACTCTTTAGGCGCGAAGCGGGGCAGAATCTCCGTCGCCGCGCGGACAAACCCCCCGCCTATCAGGGCCTTGCCCAGCCAGAGCTTTTCGATGGTCGCCAGCCCCAGCGGGGCCCAGTCCTCACAGATCGCCTGCCCGATTGCCGAGGCGAACCGCAGATTGGGCGCGTGCGTGAGCTTGGCGAGCAAATAGCCCGCCACGACGAGCGGAGTAGCCAGCCCCTGGGCGACTATCTCCCCGTCTTCGAGCTGGCGGGCGATGCACACGCTGATCAGTTCATCCACCGTGTAATCATCGGCGGGTTGGGGCATCGCAGAGCCTTTGAGCCGTCGTGCGGTCACATATCCGCTTTAGCGTCTCCGGCGGCTGCCGGAAGCCAGCGTGACGTAGTACAGCAACTGGGAAAGGGCCATCAGCAGCGCGGCCACGTAGGTCAGCGCGGCGGCAGTCAGCACGGCCCGCACGCCCCGCCGTTCCGTCTCGCCTGTCACCAGGCCGCTGGCACGCAGCATCTTCATTGCGCGGGACGAGGCGTCAATCTCGACCGGCAGCGTAACCAGCGCAAAGACAAACGCCATCGAGAAGAACGCGATCCCCAGCCACATCAACGGCGTGAATTGCAGGAAGAACCCCACGAGGAAGAGAATGGGGCCGAGTTGCGATCCGATGTTCACCGCCGGGACAAGCCCGCTCCGCAGCCGGAGCAACAGGCTACCGGTGGCGTCCTGCTGGGCGTGCCCGACCTCGTGGGCCACAATCGCCATCGCCGCGACGGAGCTCTGGGTGGCGGTCCCCTGCGAGAGATTCAATGTCTTGGAGCGGGGATCGTAGTTGTCTGTAAGCTGGCCGCCGATCCCCTGAATGCGAATGCCGGACAGGCCGTTTTCTATCAGCAGACGTTCGGCCACTTTGGCTCCCGGTAATCCTGTCCGGTTGGGGACACGTCCCCACTTATTATAAGCCGTGCGAACGCGCCACTGAGCGTACAGCATCAGCAGCAGCGCCGGGCCGACGAAAAGCCAGTAGATTGGGTTCCAGTAGAAAGGCATATCTAGCGAGTTCCTCTCCTGTTATGCTCTTGCCAGAAACAGCCTCTTCGGCTTTTGATCCTGTCAGAGTTCGCGGTTCACTTAATTGTAGCACGGGCCGCATAAAAAGACCGTCAGAACATTGTCAAAAGCCTGATGGATAGCTGACCGTTCGCAGATGTTGTATATTGGTTGCAACGCGGGGGCATCAAAGGTCGTATAGCAGAGCAAACAACCGGGGAGATGGGTTTCTGAAAAGGGGGTTCTGAGGTGCCCGATATTTTCTCCGCCTTCGGGCTTTCGGCCAGCGCCGGGTTGAACGCTTACCTGCCGCTTCTGATCGTCGCGGTGTCCGCCCGGCTTGGGGCCTTTCAACTCCGTGAGCCGTTCGATGCCCTGACAAGCTGGTGGGTGATCGGCGTGCTCGTCGTCCTGCTCTTGATCGAGATATTCGTGGACAAAATCCCCGCTGTGGATACCGCCAATGACATCATCCAGACCTTGATCCGCCCCACCGCCGGGGCGATCCTGTTCGCCGCCAGCGCCAACGTGATCACCGACATCAGCCCCGTACTCTCGATTATTCTGGGGCTGCTGGTGGCCGGCGGGGTTCACGCCGGTAAGATGCTGGCCCGCCCCGCCTTCACCGTTTCCACCGCCGGAACGGCCAATCCGGTGGTCAGCACCGTTGAGGACGTGATCTCCGCCCTGACGGCTCTGCTCTCCGTGTTGCTCCCCTGGCTGGTGATGCTCATCGCGGTGACGGGGATCGTGCTGTTCCTGTGGTGGCGCATTCGTCATGCCGGGCGGCGGCCCGTGCGCCCCTGAAGGTGATCGCTCACTCCCCGCCCCGTCCGCCATCAAAGGGCGGCAGGCCCTCGCGCACGCGCTCCTGAAGCTCCTCCAGCGCGGCGAGCACAGCCGCCCTCTCGTCCTCTCTGAGAGGGAGCGCCTCGAACTCTTCGCGATCCAGAATCAGGACCCGCCGATCCGGGTAGACGAACAGGTCCAGTGCCAGATCGTCCGCGCGGATCGTCTCCCTGTCCAGCCGCGCCGGGCGGGTGAAGTTGCAATACCACCCCTTGAGGTGATCGTCGTCCGCATCGTGAATCTCGAAGATGTTGTACCAGCGGTCGCTGTAGAAATACTCGACGAAGCGATCGTTGCGCCGGAAGGTGGCGTAGCCCAGATCGTAATCGTCGCGGTTGAAGCGGGCTTCCAGCTTGACATGTCTGGAGTCCCGCTCCAGCACCACACCCCGGTAACGCCAGACCTCGCGTCCGGTGTGGTCGGCTTTGATCACGGTGATCGGCTCCGGTCGGTTCATGGTGTCCTCTGTGGGGATGTGTGATCGCGTCTCAGACGGAGATACCGAGCGCCTCCAGCAGGATCGCTTCCTGCCGCCCGAACTCCGGCAGGGTGATCAGCCCGCGCCTGCGTGGACGTGGGAGGTCAACCGTCAGCGTCCTGACGACCCGACCGGGCCGCGCGCTGAGCACGATCACCCGGTCGCCCAGATAGAGCGCCTCCTCCACGTCATGCGTGATGAAAACGACCGTCTGCCGGAAGCGACTCCAGACCCCCAGCAGCCAGTCCTGCAATTCGCGCCGTGTGAGGGCATCCAGTGCCCCGAACGGCTCATCCAGAAGCAGCGTCTCTCGCTCGGTGAGGATCGTTCGGAGCAGCGCGGCCCGCTGACGCATCCCACCGGAGAGAGCCGTCGGATAGGCCTCCTCGAACCCCTCCAGCCCAAAGAGTGGCAGCATCTCCCGCGCCTGCCGGTAAGCCTCGGAGCGCGGGACGCCCCTCAATTCCAGTGGCAGGATCACGTTATCCAGCACACTGCGCCAGGGGAGCAGCAGATCGCGCTGGGGCATATAAGCCACCCGCCCGGTCCGGTTCCGATAGGCCCTGCCGTCCAGCCGGATTTCGCCCGCGTCGGGTTCCAGCAGCCCGACGATCAGGTTAAAGAGTGTGCTCTTGCCGCTTCCGCTCGGCCCGATGATCGTCACAAACTCGCCGGGCATCACGTGCAGCGAAACATCCTCCAGCGCCTTCACGACCAGCCCGTTATCGTGGAAGGACTTACTGACGTGGCGTAGCTCCAGCCTGGGCGCAGTCATGGGGAAAGTAGCCTTTCGCTAAGTGCTCCGGCGCGAAAGGCGGGGTGACCGGGTGAGGCCACCCCGCCTTCTCATCCGTCGGGTTAGGGGAGAAACTCGTTGCTGAAGGCAGTTTCTGCCTCAATGGGAGCGCTGATGATCTCGTTCTCCACCATCCAGTTGATGTAGTCCTCCCACACGCTGAGGCGCTGCTCGCCCCAGCGCGGCGCATCCGCCTGATAGCGGGGTGAGAGCCAGGCCTGGCTGCGTCGCACCAGCTCAGCGTCCAGCTCTGGCACAGCCTCCAGCAAAATATCCGCCGCCTCATCCGGGTTTTCAATGGCAAACTCATACCCGCGTGAGATTGCCTCCATGAAGGCCCGTATCGTGTCTGGATGCTCGGCCATCATCTGCTCGCTGGTGATGAGAACCGGCGTGTAGTAATCGGGGATACAGTCGAACCAGTCCTCCATCATCACCACGTTCAGATCAACGCCCTGCAACTCCGCCTGAATCCCCTGCCAGCCGTAGAAGATCCACGCCAGATCGATCTGCCCCTGATCGAGAAGAGCGAGCGGGTCGGCAAAGCCCGTGTCCACGATCTCCAGTTTGCCGAAATCCCCTCCTGCGCATTCCATCAACACGCGCAACGTGGGGGCTTCAAACGGGCTTCCGTAAGAGCCGTAGCGAAGCCCTTCCCAGTCAGCGGGCGACTCAGCCCCCAGCTCCGCGCGTGAGGCAAAGCCCGATGTGTTGTGCTGGATGATCGCGGCGATGGACACAATCGGCTGCTCGTCCGCGCGGGCCATCGTGACCTGCTCCTGAAAGCTGATGCCGAAGTCCGCCGCTCCGCTGACGACTGCCTGCTCGGCGTAGACCTCTCCCGGCTGGATGATCTCCACATCCAGACCGCTCTCCTCAAAATACCCTTTAGCCTGAGCGACGAAAATCCCCGTATGGTTGGTGTTCGGGACCCAGTCGAGCATCAGGGTGACGGGTGTCAGGGACGGGGCTTCCCCGCCTCCTTCCGCCTCCCCGCTGCCGCAGGCCGCCAGAATGAGCGACAGCCCGATCAACACCATCAGGGTGAGCGATCTTTTCATGAGCATCCCCTCCTCACTCAGTAGATACCCGTTTCTTCCCACTGCTCGGCCCGTTGCGCCGAGTAATACCAGGGCAGGGCGGCCCGCTCGATCAGATACACCAGCACAAACAGGCCAATGCTGAGCAGCGTCGTGATCAGCATGGCGACGAAGACCTGATCGGTTGCCAGCGCGTTCTTTGACCGCAACATGTACAATCCCAGCCCTGCCGAGCCTCCGACCCACTCGCCGATCGTCGCCCCTACCACGCTATACGTGACGGCCACCCGCAATCCAGAGAAGAACGAGGGCAGCGCGGCAGGGAGGCGGACGATGCGCCAGACCTGTGCACGGGTGGCCCCCATCGAGCGCAGCAGGGCGATCAGGTCGGGGTCGGCGGATGTCAGGCCGTCGGTGGTGCTGACCGCCATCGGGAAGAAGCAGACCAGAACGACGATGATAACTTTGGGCAGCAGCCCGAACCCGAACCAGATGATCAGGAGCGGCGCAATCGCCAGAATCTGCACCGTCTGGGAGGCCACCAGAATCGGGTAGAGTGCCCGCCGCAGAAAAGGGGAGAAGTCCATCATGGCGGCGATTGCAACCGCCAGCAGCAGCGCGATCACCAGTCCGACGGCGGTTTCGAGCATCGTCGTCCCGATGGCCGGGCCCAGCAGGTCGCGCGTCTCCCATCCGGCCCGCCAGACCTGCGCCGGGGAGGGCAGGATGAAGGCCGGGAGGCCGCTCCGTTCCGCCACGACCTGCCACGAGAGCACCACAAACCCGATCAACAGGGCCGGAGGGAAAGCCTCGCGTATCCAGCGCGGGCGGCGGTGAGGGCTGATGCTGGCCGGGGCGGTCGGTGTGGCTTCGAAGTTCATCTGGCTCTGCCGCCCTCTCCCCGGTACTTGGCGACTTTCTCCTCGATGGTCGTCCCGCCGACCTGATCGGCGATCTTGATGATCGTCACCACTCTGCCCGCTCCGGCCTCAAAACAGGCCAGATGCGCCGCCTTCGCGACCTCCAGCAGCTTATCCAGAGGGCCTTCCATCACGGTTTCCATCGGCCCGACCTCATACTTGACGCCGCTACCCGCGATCACCTCAATCGCCCGATCCACGACCGGATAGAGGTCTTCTACCAGCGGCAACACCTGCACCGCCACGTTGACCGTTCGCTCCGCATCCATGCCTGTCTGCTCCTTATCCGCTCCGCATGGCTAAGCCCGCCCCGGCGTGTGAATAGCCAGCAGCAAACCGGCCCGCAACTCCACACGCGCCGTCGAGGCCGTCAGGACGTTGCTCACGCCACGTGCGGGCCCGAAGAATAATGTTTCGCCGTTCAGGGGATATTCCAGGTTGTGGGTGATGATCCCTTCCGCATCGCCGCCGAGCGGGATCAGGGAGAGAGTATCGCCGGGCTGGCCGCTGATCTCGGCTCC
>DRKO01000385.1 GCA_011051745.1 Chloroflexota bacterium
ATGGCGGGCGGTGGAGAGCGGATTTGGCTTTCCGGCGCAGGGCGACTATCATTGCCAAAATGCTCCATAGAAGAGGAGGAAACAGGATGAACATACGGGGAAAAGGGGAGGTGCTCGCCCTGATGGCACTGATGGTCATCGCGGCCCTGCCAGCCTGCACCGCAACCACGCCGACAGAAGGAGCGACCGGGCAGGCAGCGGCGGAATCACCGACGGACACCCCGCGCCCGACGGCAACGCCCACGCTGGAGCCCACGCCGGAGCCAACCGCCACACCGACCGAAGTTCCAGAGGCCACGCCAACCCCTCCGGTGGAGGAGCGTCTGGACGCTTTTTCAGAAGCGCCCACCGGGGAAGACATCGCCCTCTACGAGACGCTACTGGCGCTCGATCCGCCGGTCTTTGACCGCGTGGCGGCGGCGATTGCGCTGGAAGGGGTGGACCCGGCCAGCATTCCAGAGCCGCCGGAGGAGCCGGAGACCGTCTACCAGCCGGGGGACATCGCCACCTTCTGGGTTCACAACGTGGATCGGAACACATACACCGGGGTTGAGGCCGAGCTGGTGCTCACCTCCCGCCATGCTTACTTCTGGCTGGACACCAACAGCATCCCCCTGAACCCCACTCTGGAACGCGCCACCCCCGCCGACTGGCAGGCAGCGGCGGAGTCGTTCGACGCGACCTATGAAGCCGTGCGGGCCGTGTTTGGCAATGAGGCGTCGCCGGGCATAGACGGCGACCCGATGCTCCACATCCTGCATTCCGACCGGCTGGGACAGGTCGGCGGGTACTTCGGCGGGCCGGATATGTTACCCTCCGAGGTAGAGGAATACTCGAACGAACATGAGATGTTCTTCGTCTCGATCCCCGGCGTGGGCGGCATCGCCAGCGCGTACTATCACTCCACGCTGGCGCATGAGTTCCAGCACATGATCCATGAGAACATGGACCCGGACGAGGACCTGTGGATCAACGAGGGGCTGAGCGAACTGGCCCAGCAGATCGCCGGGATGCGCGGCGACGACTGGGCCTCGGCCTTCACCGACGACATGGATCGGTCGCTCTGGTACTGGGGCAGCGACGGTAGCGACTACGGCCACGCCTATCTGATCGTGGATTACCTGTACGAGCGCTTCGGCCCGGAGTTCATCACCGCGCTGGTCGCGCAGCCGGAGAACGGCTTTGCGGGGGTGGATCAAACGCTGGCCGAACTGGGCTACGATGAGACGTTCGACACCCTCTACGGCGACTTCATGGCCGCCCTCTACCTGAACGACCCCGCGCTGGCCGATGGGCGCTACGCCTTCAACGAGGCCGGGTTTGGCCGCGTGAGCGCCACCGGGGTGCTGGACGCGCCGGAGAGCTACACGGGCGAGGTCAACCAGTACGGGATTGACATCATCCGCGTGCGGGGCGACGGCCCGGCCACGATCACCTTCAGAGGGGCTCAGACGACAACCCTCGTGCCCGCCGATCCGGTCAGCGGGCGGTATATGTGGTGGTCGAACCGGGGCGACTCAAGCTTCAGCACGCTGACGCGCGAGGTGGACCTGAGCGGCGTTGAGAGCGCCACGCTGAGCTACCGGGCCTGGTTCCACATCGAGACGGACTGGGACTACGCCTACGTGATGGTCTCGACCGACGGCGGGGAGACCTGGACAACGCTCCCCGGCACGTCGAGCACCGACCGCGACCCGAACGGCTCGAACTACGGACACGGGATCACAGGGCGGAGCGGCGGACATCGTGAGCCGGTCTGGGTGGAGGAAACGGTTGACCTGAGCGACTACGCCGGGCAGACGATCCTGCTGCGCTTCGCGATGGTCAACGACGAGGGCGTCCACGAGGAAGGCTTCGTGATCGATGACATCGCGATCCCGGAGATCGGCTTCTTCGACGACGTGGAGGACGGCGAGAACGGCTGGACGGCGGATGGCTTCGTGCGGATTCACAACCGCGTGCCGCAGCGCTGGCTGGTCAACGCGGCCCTGCTCGGCCCGACGACGGTCGTTCAGCCGCTTGAGATCGTGGATGGGGTTGGAACGCTTGAAGTAGACCTCAGCACGGTGGATGCCGTCGTGCTGTTCATCACCGGCCAGACGCGCTTCACAACCTCGGTGGCCCCCTACCGCGTTGACGTGACGCCGCGCTAAAGAGAGGCCGCCATGAAACACATCCCGGCGGGCGCGTTCCTGACTCTGGCGGAGTGCGACCGGAAAGTGTTCCTTGAGCACAACGGAGACCCTTCGCTCCGGCTCCCGCCCACGCCCTATCAACGCTGGATCATGGGGCAGGGGCAGGCCTTCGAGAGGGACGTGGTCGCCGGGTTCGATGTTCAACGACCGGCCTATCCTGCCGGTCGGCTGGAGACGGGGTTCCACGCCACGCTGGAATTGATGCAGCGTGGCGTGCCGTATATCTATCAGGGGGTGTTGCAGGCCGCCGATCTGATCGGCCTGCCCGACCTGCTGGAACAGGTGGACGGCCCCTCGCGGCTGGGCGGGTGGCACTACCGCCCGATTGACATCAAGCTTGCCACCCGCGTCCATCCAGAGCACCGCCTTCAGATGATGGCCTACATCCGCCTGCTGGAGCTGATTCAGGGTGTGCGGCCCGATGGGAGCCTGTTCCTGCGGCTGCCCCCTGATCAGCGTGCCCCCGACCGCCTGTACCACGCGGAAACGATCACCTTCAACGAAACGCTTTTCGCCGAAAAGCTGGAGGAAGTTCGGAAGCTGATCGGCGGCTACGAACCGCTCCCCTTTATCTCCTCGACCTGCAACGGATGCGAATGGCGGGAGCATTGCCTGCCCATCGCGGAGGCGGCGGAGGACGTTTCTCTGCTGCCGGGGATGACGCGGCAGGCATGGCGTGGCCTGCGCGAGCAGGGGCTGGGGACACTGCGGGCAATCGCAGGCGCGACCCCGAAAGAGCTGCAGGCCATCAAAGGGATCGGGAAGAAGCGGGCCCGGAAGTACACCACACTGGCACAGGCCTTTCTGGAAGAGCGGGCGATCCCGTTTGAGAAACTCATGTTTGAGGCCTCGCAGGCGCCGATCTTCTTCGACGTGGAGAGCGTCCCCGGCGAGGGGATCATCTACCTGATGGGCACGCTGATCGTGGAGGGCGGGGAAGCACGCTTCGAGTACGATCTGGCGGAGAGCCGGGAGGATGAAGCGGCGATGTGGCGCTCTTTTCTCGACCGCATGGAGCGGCTGGACGGGCTGCTCTATCACTACGGCGCATACGAGCGCACGGCGATCTGCCAGTTGGCCGACCGGTACGGCGAGGGCGAGCGGGCCGATGACCTGCTGGATCGGATGATCGATCTGCGGCGCATTCTGATCGATAGCGTCGCGCTACCGCTGCGGGGGTACTCGCTGAAGGACGTGGCCCCCTGGCTGGGCTTCGAGTGGACGGGCGAGACGCAGGCGGCGGACGACTCGATGCTGGAATACATCCACTGGCTGGAGGACGGCGACCGGCGGCGGCTGGAGCGCATCCTGCGTTACAACGAGGACGACTGCCGCGCGACGCTGGCGGTGTACGAGTGGCTGCGGGAGCTGGCAGGGCGGTGACGAAGGAGAGAGGCGGAAGCCGCTACCCCGTTCCGGCGGAGACGACGCGGGTCGAGATGCGGGTTGTCAATTCACGCTTCATCGCGACCATCGGGCAGGCGCGGACGGTCGAGGAGGCGCGGGCGTTTATCGAGCGCATCCGCGAGGAGTTCCGGGACGCCACGCACAACGTCTACGCCTTCCGGGTGGGATACGGGCCGTCGGTCACGGAGGGGATGAGCGACGACGGCGAGCCGCCCGGCACGGCAGGGCGTCCGGCGCTGGCCGTGCTGCGCGGGGCCGATCTGGGCGATGTGGTGCTGGTCATCACCCGCTATTTCGGGGGCACAAAGCTTGGAACCGGCGGGCTGGTGCGGGCCTACACCGGAGCCGCACAGGAAGCGCTCCGGGCGTTGCGCGTGGTCGAGCGCGTCGAGCGGCGGCGGGGGCGGATCAACGTGCCGTATAGCCTGTATGAACCGGTCAGGCAGGCGATCATCGCCGCCGGGGGCGAGATCGCGGGCGAGGAATTCGCAGGCGAGGTGACGCTGAAACTGACCGTCCCTGTCGGGGACATCGCAGGGCTGGAAGCCGCGCTGGCGGAGCTTTCCGGCGGTCGGCTGCATGTGGCGTGGGGAGAAGCGGATCAGCCTTCCTGAGGGGGAACCGGCAGGGTGAACCAGAAGGTGCTCCCCTCCTCCGGCATGCTCTCCACACCGATCTCGCCGTTCAGCTTGGTGATGATGCGCTTGACAATCGCCAGCCCCAGCCCGGAGCCTTTCACCTCGGTGGTGTGGAAGCGCGTAAACATCTCGAACACCCGCCCCTGATCCTGCAGGGCGATGCCCATGCCGTTGTCAATCACCTCATAGCGGGCCAGATCATCGCCGATCAGCATCCCCCGGATGGCGATCCTCGGCTCCGGATTTTCATCCCCGATATACTTGATGGCGTTCTCTATCAGGTTGGCGAAAACCGCCTCCAGCCAGGGCCGGTGAGCCAGCGCGGGCGGCAGGTCGGCGTCCACCTCAACCTCAATGCCCCGCTCCTCGATCTGGGTCTGGAAGCGGGCCAGCACCTCCTCTACCAGAGGAGCAACCGGGACCTCCTCGATGGTCTCCTCGGCGTGGCGCAGGCGGGCCAGCAGCAGCAGCTCCTCGATCATCTCGTTCATCTTGAGGGCGTAAGTCTCGATGTGCTCCAGCCCCTCGAGCACGTTTTTGCTCATCTCGTCGGAGAACTCGCTCCGCAGCACGTTGGCAAACCCGACGATGATCTGAAGCGGGCTTTTCAGGTCATGGGCCACCATATAGGTGAAGGCGTCAAGCTCGTTGTTGCGCCCCTCCAGTTCATGGGCATGGCGCTGAACGGCCTCGTAAAGCTCGGCGTTCTTGATCGCGATGGCGGCCTGATTGGCGAAGGCCTGAAGATGCTCCGCATGTTCATCTTGGAAGAACCCCGGCGTCGCGCTGACCACCGAGAGAAAGCCGATCACCTCATCGTTTCGGATGATCGGCGCGCCGACGCTTGAGCGCACCCACTCCATCCCCGGCACAACGATCCAGTTGGCGAACTCCCGCACGTCCGGGATGACGAGCGGCTGCTGCGTCTCCATCATCCGGCGCAGGTCTGGCGTCTCGGCGAGCGGGAATCGGACATCCAGGATGCCCTCCGGCTCCAGCCGGTCGCCGCGAGTGTGGTAGCGGGCGACCTGTGCCATATCGGAGCAGAGCAGCAGGACGCTGGCCGCGTCATGCGGGATCACGCGGTCAAGGTGCTCAAGGATACGATCCAGCACCTCATCGAGGGAGAGGGTGCTGTTGAGGACCGCCGCCGTATCGCGCAGGGCCTCGGCCAGCACACGCTGTGCCCGCTCGGCGGTCTGGGCTTCCTTGATGCTTGTCAGGTCTCCGATGGCGACGATATGCGCCGTCTGCCCTTTGTAGACGATCTGGTTGGCATACGCCTGAGCAGGAAAGGTCGAGCCATCCTTCCGGCGGGCCATGAATTCGCGAGGTTGCGAAAGACCGCCCTCTGCGTGCTCCTCCACCAGGGGGCGGGACTCATCGGCTATCAACTCAAGGGGCGAGAGTCCGGTTGCCTCCGCCTGTGTATAGCCGAACATCACTTCAAAGGCGTGGTTGACGGCCAGCACCTCTTCGCCCGTGTGGATCAGCACGGCCTGAGGGACGGATTCGAAAAGCATCCGGAAGTGCTCCCGGCTCTCCCGCAGAGCTTCTTCCGCCTTGATCCGGTCGGTGATGTCATGTGCAATGCACATGATCCCCTCAGGGACGGGATACACCCTGACCTCGAAGACGCCCGGCAGCCCTTCCGGCAACAGGAAGTTGGTTGTGAACTGGCGGGGGCGGCCCGTCTCCATCACCTGCTTGTAGGCCCGGAACTGGAGCGTCCCCTCGATGTCGGGGAAAACGTCCATGATGCGCTGGCCGATCAGGTCGCTTTCGTCTTTCGCCGTCACCCGTGAGGCGGCCAGGTTGGCGTGTGTATACCGCCATTCACGGTCAATCACATAACAGATATCGGTGATGCTGTTGAAAAGCTGACGGTAGCGCTCCTCGCTCTCGCGCAGTGCCTCTTCCGTCTCCACGCGGCTGCTGACTTCCAGCCCGACAATCTGGGTGGCGGAGCGCCCCTGATAGGTGATCGGTATCGCCTGTATCTCGACCTCAATCGTTCGGCCATCCACCCCGACCAGCTTCTCTACCAGGGGAGGGACAGCCTGCCGCCCCTTCTGAGTCTGGCGGATACGCTCCCGGACGATCTCTTTAAAATCAGGGTGCACAAAGTCGAGAACATCCCGACCGATGATCTCGGAGGGATCGCTGGCTCCCAGCATCCGGGCCCCTGCTGGGTTGATGTATACCACCCGGCCCTCGCAGTGAACGGCGACAAGAGCGGGAGCCTGTTCAACTAGCAGGTGATATGGTACATCCGCGCTGGCAGAGGTGGCATTGACAAGAGGGGGATCAACCGGACCCTGAGCGGCTGAAGGATCGTCGCCCGGTTGTGACATTCTCCTGCTCCTGTACGGCCCACTGCCACGCTCCGCGCGATCAGCCGGAGGGCTCTCCCGTTGCCACAGGGAAATCCGGACACATAGCTCGGAGGTAACTCATACAGCGGCCTCGGAACTGCTAGAGAGCCACCTCCACGCGAAGCGAGGCAGGGCCTGTCAAATAAACACCGGCAAAACCTTTCCGGCCCATGATGCCGTCTATCTCAGCAGCAGGGCACGGGGACCTCACCGTTCACTTACCCCATCCGCTGTGCCTAAATCATAGCACACCTTCATTTATTCGCAAGCATGTTCCTGCCCCCGCCGCAGGGAGGAGTCGGCAGGGGACTCTCATTCTATTTACAGAAGGAGTCACCCGTCGTGACATGGCAGGCCACACACGGAGCGCCGCCCCGCAGAACCTCTCGGAGACCCGCCGGATCGAAAAACGCGCCCCGTCAGGACAGGGCGCGTCGTACAACCCCGGAAGGCCGAACCCGTCTAGTCTCCGGCCTGCGCCTCCGCGACCTGAAGGGCTCCCGCTTTGGTGAGCTTGCTGACAACCAGCTCCTCGGTCTCCTTCATGCTGTCGTCAATGTACGGGAAGGCCAGCCAGGCGTTCCCGATCCCGAACAGTGCGCCGGTCAGGACGCGCAGGAAGGGTGTGCTCTCCCTCACCGGATAGAAGGGCAGCCCAAAGCCGTTGAAAGGCGGGTTGGCGAAGTACTGGCTGAACCCGTCCAGCCCGATCGGCACGATCGCGATCAGCAGGTACGCCCAGAAGGGCAGATAGGGAACCCGCACCCCGGCCCGTTTGAGCAGCATGTAAGCCAGCCCGAAGAGCGTGATCCCCCCGTAGATCGCCACGTCCCGCTCACAGAAAGCGACTTTCCACCCCATCCGCTCGCTGCCGCGAAACCGCTTGGCGGCGAAGATCAGGTCGGCGTCGAGCGTGTTCACGTCTATGCCCTCGAAGGCCGGTTCCTGACTGGCGTATTCCTCAAAGCTACCCACCGGCAGGCCCGCCCGTGCGCGGGGATAAACGGTCTGCTCGCCGAAGAGGAACCACGAACGGAACGCGAACTGATGACAGACCGGACTGTACGCCCGGTAGATGATCTCCCCCGCCCCCGTCCAGCCTGCCTCCATCGCGACCGGGGCCAGGAACGGCAGACCGACGTAAATTCCCACCAGCAGCGTCAGCACGGCCACCCACCGGCGGGAGAACCACAGGACGGCCCGATCCAGCCCGATCACAACATCCCGCCGCCAGCCGGTGACTTTCTGTTGCCCCATCGGATGGGGGATTGCCCCGGACGAACGTTCGGGTGCTGTCATGGCCCTTCCCTGCTCGAACTC
Organism: Chloroflexota bacterium; assembly: GCA_011051745.1. Classification (GTDB taxonomy): domain Bacteria; phylum Chloroflexota; class Anaerolineae; order Aggregatilineales; family UBA3940; genus DRKO01. Next base: position 7,936 of record DRKO01000385.1, read on the forward strand.
CGGCTCGCGTTCCATGCTACCGGGGTCCCACCAGCCGCACCAGCCACTCGTCAATCGCAATCGTCAACGAGTTACCGGCGGCAAACAGCGCCGAGAAGCGCTGAACGGTTCCGGCGAAGACGAAGACGCCGATTACGATCAGCAGGACGCCGCTCACGATCTCAACCACGCGCATGTGCTTCTGAAACTTGCGCAGCCCCTCGCTGGCACGCTCCATCAGCAGGGCCGTCAGCAGGAAGGGGATTCCCAGCCCCAGCGCATAGGCGCTCAGCAGCAGGGCCGCCCGCCCCGCCGAGCCGGTGCTCGCCCCCAGCGTCAGCATCGCCGCCAGAATCGGCCCCAGACAGGGCGACCATCCCGCCGAGAAAGTCACGCCCATAAAGAAAGACCCCGCAAACCCCAGTTCATTGCGGGGACGGGCCTGGCTGCGGGTGTCGTGGTACAGGAAGGGGATGCGGATCACGCCCATTGTGTGCAGGCC
>DRKO01000386.1 GCA_011051745.1 Chloroflexota bacterium
CGGCTCGTAGCGTCCGGTCCCATGGCCCAGCCCGTGATCAGGCCCCACCCCCGCGCGGGATGGGGCTTTTTGATCCGGGGCGGCGGGAGGAGCGGTTCGATTTCGTGAGCAGCGCCAACGGCCCGATCCCCCATCCCCCGCCGGCGAAGACACACCACGCGACGACATGTTGCACAGGCGCTCATCAGCGCCTATAGTAAGAGTGAGATTAAACGACCTGTCTTCTCCGATTTGCAGATCGGAGGGGCAGCCGGTCTGTTTGCCGAGACTCACGAGAGAAGAAACCGGTCTTTCAAACGGTGGGCACTGCATCCATGAAAAAATCTCTGAAAAAGTCCGAAGCGTTACGCCTCTTCACCCATCTTCCGCCCGACATCCAGACCCGGCTCCTGGAGCACCTGCAAACCAGCACCTACGCGGCGGGTGAGCCGATCTTCCTTCAGGGCGACCCGGCAGCCGCTTTCTACCTCATCATCAGCGGGCGGGTGAAGATCGTCCGTGTGACGCCGGAAGGCTACGAAAACATCCTCTGTGTGCGCGGGCCGGGCGATCACTTCTGCCCTGTGCCGTTGCTGGATGGGAGCACACAGCTTGGCACGGCCATCGCGATGACGGACGTAACGCTGCTCTCGGTCAGAAAAGAGACCTTCTGCCCTCTGTGTGAGGAAAGCCCGGAGCTGCTCGCCACCGTGCAGGGGGACTGCCTGGCCGAGGTTCGGAACCTGCTGCACCGGCTGGAGATCGTCGCTTTTCGGAGCGTCAGGGAGCGACTGGCACATGCCCTCCTGACAATGAGCCGCCAGCAGAGCGCCGAAGAATCGGCCAACGTCCTGCACCTGACCCAGCAGGAACTGGGGGCGCTCATCGGGGCCTCGCGCGAGAGCGTCTCCCGCACACTGTCCCGATTCGAGCGTAAGGGGCTGGTCAGCCTGCAACGCAATCAGGTGATCATCCGGGACCGCGAGCGCCTGAAAAAGATCGCCGACGGAGAGCGAATCTAACCCCTGTATGTGACAACCGTCACAGATAATCCCCAAGAATTGTGCGATACTTCACATATAGAAGGCGATCAGGAGATCGCAGTTGCGGCATATCTGAAGGGCAGGGTGGGAGCGCAGAATGTTTAACCTCCCACCGAAAGGCGCTCCCACCTGACCCCGCAAGCCTGTGCGATCTGCTGTCTGCAACCGCTTACGCTCGATATGTGAAGGAGAAATCCCATGACTCTCTTAGATCGGCTGATCCTCTTGCTCACCGGTCTGGTTGCCATTTATCTGCTCTGGCGATTCTACACCCACTACCGTCAGGAGAAGACGCGGTACGACATCTACTACATGATCTCGTTCGCCGTACTTCTGGTAGCCGGACTCCTGCTGATCGCGTTCACCTACAGCGTTCTGGCGAACCCGCTGGTGGTGATCGTCGCCGTCCTGATCCCGGCAGGGCTTGCGCTGGGGTTGGTCGCCGAGTTCGCCCCCCAGTTCGAGAAGATATTCCTGCCTTTCGCCGTGATCGGGCTGATCGCCATCGCCATCACGCGCTTCACCGGCCCGGAGGGGATCGCAACGGTGGTGCTGGTGATCGTTCACGCCACCTCCGGCCTGATCATCCTCGGCCTTCCGTTCGTGGTCGTCTCGCAGGGGAAGGCCCCCGGCGGCTTCGTGTGGGTTTCCGTCGGCGGGTTGCTGATTGACGTTGGCGGCGTGGCGCTGGCGTTTCTGAAGACGGGCTCGCAATTGCTCTTCTTCAGCCAGACGGTTGTATTCACCATCCTGGCTCCGCTACTGCTCCTGATGACGCTGGCGTTCACCTGGGGGTTCGTCAAGAAGATGACGGCCTAGTTCGAGAGCAATCCGGGCGGGTGGGCGGACAGGAAACGTGAGATTCCTCCTTCCAGATTTTGCCTTTTTGCAAAGACGCCCACCCCCGATTGTGATAACGTATACAAGTGGGGCACAGGGGACCGTTTCGACACACGTTTCCGTGCTCCCTGGAAGTCTTTCTCAGTGGAAAATGCCCTTCCTGACCGACCGGTCACAGGGCTTACCTGACCCGTCCGGAGCATAGAAGCACTGGTTTTTGAGGGAGATTCTGGATGCAAGCAATTTCCAAGCGCTTCAACTATCTATTCCGCTCAACCAAAGGTCTGGTGCTGGTCGCCATCGCCCTGATCGCGCTGGTTACGGCCATCTGGGGCACGCTCTCCGGCCCGATGGTTGAGTGGGGCGTCAAGGACATCACCGTACAGGTGCTTGGTATGAAGCTCGACCCCGCTCAGCGCGAGGGCCGGATCATCATGCTGTATCATGCCATCGCGATGGCGGTGGTGGCTATCGAGGTGTACCTGATCACCGGCTCCGTGCCGATGAAACCCTACGAGCAAAGCACCATCAACGCCACCATCACCGCCGGTTATATGACGGCGATGATCTTCGGCCTCACGTTCGCCTACTTCGGGCACAACTTCGTTTTCCACGGCCTGTTTCTGGTGGGCCAATCGCTGGTCTTCTTCGCCGGAATTCTGCTGGCCGCCGCGCTCTGGCCCTGGCGGAAGGAGTTCCGGGTCAGAGGCCCGGAGTACGCCCACATCGGAACGGTCGACCTCGAGCGCGTGGCCTTCTTCGTGATGGCCGTCTCCACGCTCGGCTCGGCGATCTTCGGGGCGGTGACCGGCTCCTACTGGGGCAACGGCCACCAAACCTTCCTGGCCGAAGACCTGATCCGTGAGCCGTTCAAGACCCCCCTCCAGCGTGCGATCATCGGGCACCTGCACATCATGCTGACGCTGGTCGCCATCGCGCTTACGCTGCTCGTCGGGCGCTGGCTCGACTTCAAGGGCATCCTGCACAAGATCGCGATGCCGCTGATGATCATCGGCACGATCATCATCACCATAGGCGTGTGGTCGGTCGTCCCCTTCGAGTCAATAGCGCACACGATCATCAACGTGGGGTCGGGGCCGGTGCTGCTGGCCTCGTGGTTGCTGGTCGCCTACGGCTGGCGAAAGATAGCCCGCGAGCGGCTGGCAGAGCTGGGGATCGAGAACCCGACGCTGTGGCAGCGCTTCAAGGCCACCCTCCACGACCCTCTGAAGTTCGGCGCCCTCTGGCAGATGGTGTTTATGAACTTCACCGTCACCATCGTGGGCATCTTCATGGCTATCAAGCTGGATGAAATCTTCCGGGTGTGGCCCGCCCGCGAGGAGCGCATCGCCCTGACCGGACACTGGCACATCCTGTCGGGGATCATCGCCACCATCATCCTGCTCTACTACGCCGATCTGGCCGGGCTGAAAGGAAAAATCCGGCAATGGTTCGGCTGGGCCGTCATCCTCGGCTCAGACCTGGCCTTCAGCGCGGTATCGCTCTTCGAGACAAAGCGGCTGTACGTCAGCGAGGCGGAGCAGCAGCCCCTCGTCAACTGGACGATGGCACTCACCGACGTGGGGCTGGGGCTTGTCATGGCAGTGCTGGGAGGATTGATGGTGTGGCGACTGGTGGACCTCTTCAAGAGAGAGGGCCGCTGGACGGAGGAACTGGAGGAAAGCGCCCTGCCCGTCCCCGACGAAGCTACGCCCCCGGAATCCCTCCAGGCACAGGAGGTGGCGAAATGAAGCGAGCGTTCATCCTGCTGACACTGATCTCAGCGCTGGCGGTGGGGTGCGCCTCCCAGGTCCCCACCGAACCACCCCCCTACATCGAGACGGGCATTGACCCCGACTCGTGGGCGCTCGTCCCGGCTGGCGAGTTCCTGATGGGCCTGCACAAAGAGGAGACGATGGTAGACTATGACTACGAGATCATGGTCACCGACGTAACGAACGCCCAGTACGCCGAATACCTCAACGAGGCGCTGGCCGCCGGAGCGGTCAGCCTCACCGAGGAGGGGATCGTCGGCTACTACCCCGGCGACGAGTTTCATGGCTATGATCATGAGATGCGAATCGATGCGGGGGACTGGCTGCACATCCCGCTGAACGAGCCGGGCCTGCGGATCGAGTTCGACGGAGAGACTTTCACCCCCCTGCCCGGTTATGAGAACCACCCGATGGTGATGGTGACGTGGTTCGGCGCACGGGCCTACTGCGAGTTCTACGGCTGGCGCCTGCCCACCGAGATCGAGTGGGAGAAGGCGGCACGCGGGACCGACGGGCGGGCCTATCCCTGGGGCAACGAGATCGAGCGCAACAACGCCAACTTCTACAGCAGCCACGACCTGTTCGAGAAGATCGTCGGCGGACAGGGTGACACAACGCCGGTTGGCTTCTATAATGGTCAGACTTACGAGGGCTACCAGACGCTGGACTCGCCCAGCCCCTACGGACTGTACGACATGGCGGGCAACGTCTGGCAGTGGACAGGGAACGTATACGACTATCAACACTACCGCTACATGCGCGGTGGCAGTAAGGCTGATTACGAGTACTTCCTGCGTACCTGGGCACGCAACAGCGCCGGGCCGACGTACTACAGCCCCAGCGTTGGCTTCCGCTGCGCCCGCGATGTCGCCGACGACTGATCACTGAGCAGCCGGAGAGGGGAGAATGACAACGCTATCCAGGACAATCCACCTGCTGCGGGTAGACCTGCCAGACAGACTGCGCACCTACTGGCCGCTGATCAAGAGCCTTCAGACCGGGCTGCTGCTCCTGACCGGTCTGGCCGGTTTCGCGAGCGCGCGCTGCCCGGTGCTGGAGTTGCCAACCCTGCTGGGGCTGGCGGGAAGCCTGTTCCTCGCGATCAGCGGCAGTACCATTCTCAACATGGTGTACGACCGGGACATTGACAGGAAGATGGCACGCACGGCTCACCGTCCCCTGCCCGCCGGAGAGATTGACGCCGATCAAGCACTCCTCATCGGGCTGATGCTCTCATGGCTGGGCGTTGGCTGGGCCGTTGCACTTTCTCCCCTCTACGGCCTCGTGGTATTCGCGGGCCTGTTCTTCGATGTGGTGGTTTACACCATCTGGCTCAAGCGGCGCACCCCCTGGTCCATCGTGTGGGGCGGCATCTCCGGCGGGATGCCGATCCTGGCCGGGCGTGTGCTCGGGATCGGCCAGATCGATCTGACGGGGATTCTGCTTGCGCTGGCGGTGCTGCTCTGGATTCCGACCCACATCATGACCTTCAGCATGCGCTACTACAACGACTACCGGCGGGCAGGCGTCCCGACGTTCCCCGCCACCTACGGTTTCCAGACAACGCGCCTCATCATCGCGCTTTCAAGCCTGGGGGCGGCGCTCACCATGGGGGCGGCAGCCTTCCTCATCGGCCTGACGTGGGGCTACCTGCGGGTGCTGTTTGTGCTCAGCGCCGGGTTGCTGGTGCTGGCGGTCACCAGCGTGCTGCAACCCTCGGAAAAGCTGAACATGGGGTTGTTCAAATACGCTTCCATCTATATGTTGAGCTCGATGTTGCTCGTTCTCGTCGAGATGGTGTAAATGAAAAAGATATCCGTTGTTGACCGCATCCTGTTGTTGCTCACCGGCCTGGCAGCAGCCTATCAGGTGGCAGTGGGGATCGAAGGGCTGGGCGGCCTGACCGTCCTCTGCTACACCATCGCCTTCGGCGTGCTCCTGATCGCCGGACTGCTGCTGATCATCTTCGGCTTCGAGGTGCTGGAAAGCCCCCTGGTGGTTGTCGTGGCCGCGATCATCCCCCTCAGCCTGTCGCTGGGGCTGGTGGCAGAGTATCTGCCCGCCTTCCGCACCCCCTACCTGATCTTCGTCGTCGCGGGCCTGCTGGCGATTCTGATCACGCGGTACGCCGCGCCCCGCCCGGTCGCAACGGTCACACTGGCAACCGTGCACGGCGTGGCCGGATTGTTGATCTTCGGCCTGCCGATCATCCTCAGCCTGCAGGGCGTCACGCGGCCCGGCTTCGCGCTGGTCGGGGTCGGCGGGGCGCTGATCGGGATCGGCGGCCTGCTGCTCGCCTTTCTGCGGGTCGAGAAACCGATCCTCTCGCAGGAAACGATCTATAAGCTTTTGCCCGGCCTGCTGCTGCTGATGACACTCGCCTTCATAGCGGGCCTGGCAATGGCCTGACATATCTCGAAGCGCACCTCCTTCCGGCGGACCCCTCGCCTGCTCAGCGAGGGGTCTGCTGCGTCAAGGGGCGAACAGCAGAGGGGCGCATCCGCCCGCGCCCCTCCCTTTTTGGCTTTCAGGCGGGTTGTGATACCATGAAGGTGTATGCCACGCCGAGATCGGGAGCAGAGAGACTTCGCCCTGGAGTCCTTTCAAAAGCAGCCTATATCCTATACCGGAGGCAACATGCGAAAAGAAGTTGTGTTGATCACCGGCGCAGCAGGCGAGATGGGGCAGGCATTGATCCATCTCCTCTCTGAGCGGGGCGTGGACAACATCCTTGCCATAGATGTCAGGCCTGTGCCCAAGCCGCTCCGCTCACGTTGCCGGGCGGCGATCATGGGCGACATTCTGGATGAAAACCTGTTCGGACGGCTGGTGTCGGAGTACGCCATCCCGGTGATCTACCATCTGGCGGCGCTGCTCTCGACCCGCGCCGAGTTCACACCCGAAGCGGCCCACCGGGTGAACGTCAACGGGACGCTGAACCTCCTCAAGCTGGCCGCCGATCAATCAAGCTGGCTGGGGAAGCCGGTCAAGTTCATGTTCCCCAGCTCGGTAGCCGTCTACGGCCTGCCCGATCTGGAGACGAAGGAGCAGGTCGGGGCCGTCAAAGAGGAGGAGTGGAACCAGCCCACCACGATGTACGGCTGCAACAAGCTGTACTGCGAGCATCTGGGGCGCTACTATGCCCACTACTACCGCCAGCTTGCCGCCGAACCCCCGCACAACGGCGTGGACTTCCGCTCGATCCGCTTTCCGGGGCTGATCAGCGCCTTCACCGTGCCGAGCGGCGGAACAAGCGACTACGGCCCGGAGATGCTCCACCATGCCGCTCAGGGCAAGCCCTACGCCTGCTTCGTCCGTGAAGACACGCGCATGCCCTTCATGGCAATGCCCGACGCGCTCAAGGCGCTGATGACGCTGGAACTGGCCCCCAGAGACGCCCTCACCACGCACGTTTACAACGTCACCAGCTTCAACCCCTCCGCCGGAGAGATTCTCGAACGGGTGAAGGCCGCCTTCCCCGACGCTCAGGTGACGTTCGAGCCGGACCTCAAGCGGCAGGCGATTGTGGATAGCTGGCCGATTGATCAGGACGACAGCCGCGCCCGCCGTGACTGGGGCTGGCAGCCCGACTATGACCTCGACCGGGCTTTTGATGAGTACCTGATCCCCAACATCCAGAAGCGTTACGCAGCCGTTTGAAGCCGGAAGGGGCGTTTGATACACTCATGAAGTGTATTCGAGCGCCCCTCCACCCCCTCTGTCCTCGCCAGACAGAATACCGGAAGGGCCGCAGGCATTGAGGAGACAGCGATATGACAACGAAGAAACCCGCCGCCGGAAGCGGCGCGCTGGTCGGGCTGTTGCTGGCGGCGTGCCTTTCGGCACTGCTCTATCCGGCGGCCCGGCTGATCGGGCTGCCGTTTGCCCCGTTTGACCTGTTCGAGTGGCTGACCCGCGCTCTGCCGGGCGGGGTGGTCACATCAGGGATCGACGCGCTGGTCAGTGTGCTGAGCGCACTCGGTCTGAACGTCGCCACCTCGGCCAAGGCGGCGGAGATACTGATGGCGCTGGGCCTGTTCCTGACCGGCGGCGCAATCGCCGGAGCGACCCTGTTTGCCCTGCTAAAGAGGCTGGAGAATGAACCCTCCGGGCTGGTCGGGGCAGGAGCAGGGGCGATCCTCAGCATCCCCCTGATCCTGACCGGCAACGCCCTCGATCCGCGAGCGCCGTTCGAGGGGCCGGTGGGAGTCTTCCCCGCCGCGCTGGGGCTGCTGCTGGCGACAATGGGCTGGGGGGCCGCCGTCGGATGGGCCTACAGGCGACTGGCGGGCGCGACTCCGGCTCCGGCGGAGGAACCCGCTCCCCTGAGCGCCGGACAGCTCGAACGCCGCCGCTTCTTGATTCGGCTGGGCGGGGCGACCGCCGCGATCACGGTTGTGGGGGCCGGTCTGGGAGCCGCTCTCACCCGCCGCGAGGGATCATCGTCTGTGGCGGAGCCCCCGCCGGAGGGCACGCCGACCGCCGCGCCGTCCGCCGACGACGGCCTGCTGGAGCCAGCGCC
>DRKO01000387.1 GCA_011051745.1 Chloroflexota bacterium
GTGGCGTTGTACCACCCCACTCGCATATAATACACGCCCGGCGGAACATCCTCTCTGATCAACAGCGTATAATGATCTTCGATCACCTCGCCGGGAGCCCATCCGGTTGTGGGCCGGGCTCCGCTTGCGGGGATGCTATCCCGCTGGGCGGCGATATTCCCTTCCCCGTCAACCAGGTGTACGAAGACCGTCAGGCTGGAGGTGAGTTCCTGCCCGGTCTGCCAGTAGAATGTGAGTTCCAGCGCATTCCCCTGTGCGATCGGGGCCGCCGGTAGATCATAGCCACGCAGCCGGATACCGTTTTCCCATGCGGTATCGGCCACCACATCAACGCGGGGCATTTCAAAGACTCGTGGCGGTGTGCTGACTGCCATTCGCCCGGTGACCGTCCACTCTCCGGCTGGCTCCCCTGCTGCATCAACAACCTGCACGGCAACCTGATAGTCGCCTGCGTCCAGGCTGCCGGGTACGTAGAACACATGCAGCCCCCGCCACACATCGCCCGGCCTCCACTGATCGGTTGGATAGCCAACAACGAGGGGAACTTCCGGCGTCGCTGCCGCGATCTCGCCTTCCCCGTCCAGCCACACCAGCCGGGCCTGATAGACGATCTCTATCCGACGCCGTGCCCGCCATATCCAGACCGCCGGGAACGGCTGTCCGACCTCGCTGCTGGTGGGGGGGGCGCTGGCGCTGATCAGCGTCAGCGCTTGATTCTGGCGGGCATTGAGGGGGCTGTCTATCTCCAGAGCGGCGAGGCGGGCCGGGCGGCGAGGGCGTGTCACCGTCAGAGTCCCGATCTCGACACTCACGCCCAGGGGATTCCCCGCCACATCAAAGGTATCAAGGTTGCGCCGGTCGAGATGAGAGTAGAGCGCTACCCGGATCGCGTATACGCCTGGCGGTGTGGCAGGCGGCACATCGAGCGTCAACCGCTCCTGAACATAGAAGCCGGGGAGCCAGTCGCTGGTCGGCCAGTCGCCGGGGTGCTGCGAGCCGGTCTGCAGAACGACGTTTCCCTCGGCATCGCGCAGATAAACAATGCTGGAGTAATCCTCGTCGATCATGCCACCGGCAAGCTGCCAGTAAAGGTTGAGCCGGGCCGAGCGGCCCGAACGAACCGATCCGGGGCGCAGGTCGTAGCCCAGAAGCGTTACGTCATGCCCGAAACTGGCCCGGACAGGGACCTGAACGCCTGCCTCAAGGCCGTTGGCGAAGCGTTCCCGCTTGAGGGGCGTTTCCAGATTGTCAACAAGGAAGACTTTCACTCCAAAGGCCAGTGATCCGGCCAGCACCGCCGCCACGAACACCGGCCACCGACGTTGTTCTGAGAGGAGATGAGAAGCAGGGCTCGCCTCACCGGTGGACCATATCCGCCCCGATGCAAGAACCGCGATCAGCCCGGCGAGAAACGTCAGGCTGGCGATCATGGCCCCCAGCCGCAGCGGCGTCGGGCCGAACCCTAGCCGTAGCGTGTGCTCGCCGGGAGGAACCTCGATGCCAAGCAGGCCATTCGGCTCGGTTGGTGTGATCGTGACACGTTCCCCGTCCATCTCCGCCCACCAGCCGGGGAAATACACCCAGTCGAAAACCAGTGTGGTGTGCTCTGCGGCTTCGATGCTCAGTTCAGCATCCATTGCCCCCCAGCGCATCTCATTCACCGTCACGGTCGGATTGGGCTGCAGGCGGGGGATCACCTCATCCTGGGCATAGAGACCGGCCAGCCGGTCCGTATCCGGCAATTCGGTTGTCCAGCGGGGCACATACTCCCCCGCCGAGGTCATCGCCAGCCAGCCGGTGCGCCGCTCGAAGTTCTGCACATCAGCGATAGAGGCGGCAGGCGGATCGGGCAGGTAGAGGCCATAGAGCCAGGGCAGCGCATAAATGATCATCGCTAGCAGGCTCAGCCCGACCCAGACAGCCTGCATTGCCTCCCGGGGGAGACGACGGGCCACGAGCGTTGCCCCTGCTCCGGCCAGCAGCGCGAGAAAGAGGCTGGCCGGGCCGAGCAGTCGCCAGGGGAACTGAATAAAGCGGGCGAGAGGAGCGATCTCCCAGAGCCAGATGGAGGCGTGCATGGTCAGAAAGAGGAGAGCGATCACAAAAAGCCCCATCAGGGCAGGCCAGCGCCGCCGCCAGAGTGGATCATCGGTTTGCCACGTGCCGGGCCAGAGCGAAAGGCCTACCCCTGCCACCCCCAGAAGAATCTGGGGCCAGCCGAGCGGGCGTGGAACGGGCGGGTGAAGCTGCGTCAGGTCGGCGGTCAGGGGCGGGGAGAGCGTTTCGCTGAGCGTCTGGAAGTTGTTGCGGAAGTCGAGGGCGGCGACGGCCTCCGTCACCCGCTCAATGAAGACATAGCGCGTTTCAAGCAGGGCCGGGAGCCAGAAGAAGGCCGAGAGGCCCAGCCCGAAGATGAGGGCAAGTCCCAGATGCCAGAAGGCGCGGGGCGGGTCGTCGCTGTGCCACCACAGGAACAGGGCATAAAGCCCCAGCAGGGCTGCCCCGTACAGGGCGGTGATGTTGTGAGTCAGGATCAGGGTGGCGAAGCACAATGCCGCGAGGACGAAATCGCGCCGCCGACCGCGCATAGCCAGCCGCCAGAAAGCCCAGAGCAGCCAGGGGAGGAGCATCAGGGCGGCGTACTCGGCCACCGCCCCTCGACGGGGCCAATCGTACAGGATGTAGGGAGCATAGGTGTAGGCGACCGAGGCCGTGATCCCCGACACAGGGCCGCCCCAGGCCTCGCCCAGCCGGTACGCTCCGAGGGCCCCGGCGAACGTGTAAAGGGCCATCCCGACGAGCAGGGCGTCGAGGAAGCGCAGGCCGATCAGGTGCAGGAGTTCGAGCGGATAGAGGGAGAGGGGGGCATAGAAGTTGAAGATCGGTGCTCCGTAGCCGAACAATGCCCCCGGCACATAGCGCGGCCAGAGGTCGCCGTGCCGGATGGCGTGATCGAGCGCGATCAGCCGGTACAGGTGCAGCAGGCCGTCGGGTGTGTCGGGCAATGCGCCAAAGGTCAGAGGGTGAACGGCTGGCAGCACCAA
>DRKO01000388.1 GCA_011051745.1 Chloroflexota bacterium
CCGCCTGCACAGGAGCCGGTTAGCTACCGGCCATCAGCTATCAGCCACCTGTCAGCCCTTTCTCCCGTCCTTTCCACCCGAAAAGAGGCCTTTACCACCTGCCCGGCGTTTTGTGTTATTATGGGGCGTGTCGTTTGCTTTCCGGTGGCCCCCGACCCCTGAATCGTCGTCGCCGGGGTTCACCGTGCTTGAGTGCACGCAACTCTTTTAAGAAGGAGATGCCCATGCGCCGCCGCATGTTGAGTATCCTGCTGCTCGCCGCGCTGCTGAGCCTGATCACGCTGATCCGGCCCCGCCCCGCCCGCGCGTTGCAGGCCTGGTTTACCAAGGGGGCCAGCGACTGCGCCAGCATCGCCGCCTCGATTACGCTCGTTTACCAGACCGACGACTCGACAACAGGTGAGCACCGCGACAACTTCCGCCTCGAAATCTACGATGGCACGCTGGGGCACATCATGGCCTCCGTCAACGAGTCGATCACTCAGGAACAGAGTCCTTTTTACTGGGTGACGCACCGCATCGAGGCCGCCTCGTACAACGGGCTGTACCGCATCGAGGTGTGGGACACCGATGGGAATGGGGACCGGGTGCGGCTGGTTGAGCAGGCGTATTATCAGTGCAACACCGGTAACTCGTGGCGCACGCTCAACCCGATTGACGAGAACCCCAATATCCCGGAGGTGACCTGCTACGCCCGCGTGCCGCTCTACACGACCAATACCGCGCCGGAGCCGGGTGTCATCATCATGATGTGGACGTACAGCGAGGAACGCCCCGCGCCGGAATACCATCTGGCGACGCGGCCCGTCCAGCCCGGCGACAGTCTGGACAACATCGAGCTACGCGCGCCGTGCGGAACCTACCTGCGGCTGTACTACATGCCGGATAGCACGCGCCTGCTGTACTCGATGCCTTCACAGTATTATCCGCACAGTCTGTACGGCGTACCGACAAGCCCGCCGGGTGGCCCGGAAGTGCTGGCCCCGGCCTATTACCCCTTCTTCCCCTTTGATGGGCTGCCGCGCAACGTGACGCCCAGCCCCACGCCGGAAGCCACGGCCACACCGGAGCCGACAGCTACGCCGTAGCACACTGGCCTGCACACAGATCAGAAGGGCGAGGACGATACCGTCCCCGCCCTTTTTGCGTCTCCGCCTCGATGCTCAGAGGGTCAGGACTGCGTCTCCAGATAGGGGATCGTCTGCGGGCCTTCCGGGATCACGCAAACGCGGGCCTGCGGGCCGTGCTTCTCCCGCAGACGGGCGACCGTCTCCTCGATGCTCCGGCAGGGGATGAAGAGAGCCTGCCTGATTTGCTCATCGGTCAGGTTGTGGCTGTAGACGTACACGTCGGCGTGACGTTGAATCTGGGCCTGTATCTGCACCTGCCATTGATCCTGAACGCAGAAACCGGGCTGAGCGACCATCGCAGCCACCCGATCCGGCGAACCGGCCTCCCTCAGCAGAGAGGCGTACTGCCCGTGATCGGGCAGGCCGTCTTCGCAGGCGGTGGCGATGATGATCGCGCCGCCTTCCCGCACGATCTGGCGGGCGGCGCTCATCCCCTTGACCGACTGGTAGAGGTTCTGATCGAGGGGATAGCCGCTGTTGGTGGTGATCACGATGTCGTAGGGTTCGGGCACGCCGACCATCGCGCTCTGCCTGACAAAGGCGCAACCCGCCGCGTGCGCGGCCAGCATATCGCCCGCGAAAACGCCCGTGATCTCGCGCCGGACGTTGAGTGTGACGTTGAGCAGGAAGGTGGGGTTGGTGCGCAGCGCGACCTCGCGCATCTCCTCCCAGATCGGGTTACCTGCGGTGATGCCCCAGGTCGCCTTCGGGTGAGCGATCATCTCATAGCCGTGATTGGTGAAGACGCTCTCCGAGCCGGCCAGCGCGGGCAGGATCGCCTTCGGGCCGCCGCTGAAACCGGCGAAGAAGTGCGGCTCGATGAAGCCGGTCAGGATGCGGACATCGGCCTCCAGATAGTGGCGGTTAACGCGCACCGGATGCCCTGACGATGTCTCGCCCAGAGAGACGAGATTCTCGTCATCGTAGCAGTTGTGCTGAAGGCAACGGTAGTTATCCACGATCTGATCGCCGAGCATGGCCCGCAGCTCGGCTTCGGTCTGGGGACGATGCGTGCCCAGGCCGTTAAGCAGGGTGATGTCCTCGCGGGCGATGCCCGCCGACTCCAGCTCCGCCAGCAGCACCGGCATGATGCGGTCGTTCGGCGTGGCGCGGGTGATGTCGGTGTGGACGATCACGACCGTGTCGCCGGGCCTGACGAGATCGGCGAGGGGAGGCGATTCGATGGGATGGCGCAGCGCCTCCCGGAGGGCGGCGGCCTCGTCCGGCAGGCCGGGCACAAAGCGCGGCTCCACCACGTCCACCGCGCCGGGCAGGTCTATCTCAAGCCCGCTGCGACCGTATGCCAGTGTAATGCGCACGGCGTTCCTCCTTCTTTGTTTTGCTGTGTGGATGCCCGTTCGGGCGTGCCCTGCTGATACGTGGCCGTCTCTACTGCGGATTTTCGGGCACGGGTAACCGGATCGTGAGGGTCGTCCCCCTGCCCGCCAGCCCCTCGCTCTCGACCTCGATCCGTCCCCCGTGCAGTTCGACCAGCCCCCGGGCGATAGCCAGCCCCAGCCCGATCCCCTGCCCTTCGGAGTGATCGCGGCTGATCTGGTGAAACACGTCGAAGATGAAGGGTTGTTCTTCAACCGGGATGCCCGGCCCCTGATCGGAAACCGAGATTGACAGCATCCCGTCTCGCAGCCCGGCGCGCACTTCAACCTGTCCACCGGCCTCTGAGAACTTGATGGCGTTGTCCAGCAGGCGGTTCAACGCCTCGGATAGAAGCTCCGGCACGGCCTCGACGGGGGGCAGGCCGGGCGGGATGACGGCCCGCAATCGAATTTCCCGCCGGAGGGCTTCCTCCTCGAAGGCTATCACCACGCCCCCGATCAGGTGATCCAGCCAGTCTATCCGCTCCTTCTGTTGCTCGTAGAGCGCGGCAAGCTCGCCGGTCTCGATCTCGATCACGCGCAGCAGGTCTTCGACCAGGTGGCTCAACTGCTGTGCTCCCCGGTTCAGGTCCTCAAGAAAGAGTGTGAAGGAGCGGTAATCTAGCTGCGCCCCCTCGGAGGCCACCATATCGGTGTAGTTCTTGATCTGCGCCAGCGGGGCACGCAGTTCGCCGTCGAGCAGGGACATCACCCGCGCTTTCAACCTCTCCAGCTGGCGGCGGTTGGCCTGCCGGATGCCCTGTGCCCGTCGCAGGCGGGTTTCCACCACGTTGAGGACATCTTCTATCTCGAACGGCTTGGGCAGGTAATCGTCCACGCCCAGCCCCATCCCCTCGCGTATCTCGTTCGGCTGACCTCTGGCGGTGATGAACACGAAGGGGATCAGTTCCCAGTCGGGGTTAGCCCGCAGGGCGCGGTAGAAGTCGTAGCCGTCCATGACGGGCATCATAATATCGGAGAGGATGAGATCAGGCTCCTGAGTCTCCATGACGGCCAGCGCCTCCGCCCCGTTGGTGGCGGTGAGCACCTCATAACCGGCAATCCGCAGCACGTCAGCCAGACTCTCCAGAATAACCTGTTCGTCCTCGACAACCAGAACAGTGGCACTCTCGCCTGTTTCGTTAGCCACACTGCCTCCCGGCCCTTTGCCTATGATGCTACTGGAACCCACACGGTGAACGTCGCCCCTTTGCCGGGCTTACCCTCGCTCTCGACCTCGATCTGTCCCTGATGGCGCCTCACAATCTCTCTGGCAATCGCCAGCCCCAGCCCGGTCCCCGGTGCGCCGGACTGCGTTCCGGCCCTTCCCCGGTAGAAGCGTTTGAACAGATGGGGCAGGTCTTCAGCCTGAATCCCCGGCCCGGTGTCGCTGACTCTGAAGCCGACCCATCTTTCCCCGTCGTCCCGACGGCTCACGGTGCTGACCGTGACCTGCCCGCCTGCTGGCGTATAGTTTAGCGCATTGGCAAGGAGGATGCTTAACACCTGCCCCAGCAGGCCGCGGTCGGCGTAGGCGGGTGGCAGGCCCGTTTGTTCTTCCTGCGAGAGAGTCAGGTTATGGCTCTCGGCCACCGGAATGCGCTCATTGACGATCTCCCCGACCAGATCGTTCAGATCGACCGGCTCAAGCTGCAACTCCACCCCGCCCTGTTCCAGCCGTGAGAGGCGGAGCAGGTCTTCTACAAGCTCCTCCAGCCGATCGATGTCCCGCTCCAGCCGTGAGAGATAGACATCCTGCTCGGTCGGGTTCAGGTGGATCAGCTTGATATTCAGCTTCAGGCTGGTGATCGGCGTGCGCAGCTCATGCGAGACGTTGGAGACGAAAGCCTCTTTCATGCGTTCCAGTTCTTTGCGCTCGGTGATGTCGCGCAGTGTGCCGATGAAGGCGACGACCTCCCCTTCCGGATTGTGCAGGGGCGAGATCGTCACCGCCGCATCGTAGATCGTGCCGTCCTTGCGCCGGATGGGCATCTCGCCCCGCCAGCCCTCTCCGGCACGCATGGCAGCCGAGGAGCGTTCAAATATCTCCCGGGGCATCGTCTCATCGAGCAGCAGGAGATGCGAACGGCCCTCTACCTCCGCAACGGTGTAGCCGGTCTGCTGTTCAAAGGCCGGGTTCACCTGCTGGATGCGCCCGTCGGGCTTGACGACAATGATCGCCTCCCCGATTGTGTTCAGGATAGCCTCGACGCGCTCCTTCGTGCGGAGCAATTCGTGGGTGCGCTCTCTGACGGCCTGCTCCAGAAAGCCGCTGTAGGATTCCAGTTCGTGATAAAGGCGGGCGTTCTGGAGGGCAATGGCGGCCTGATTGGCGAATGCCGTCGCCAGTTCGATCTCCTCGGCGGTGAAGGGCTGGATGGCCGCCCGATCCAGCGTGATCTCGCCGATTGTCTGGCCGCCTGCTGTGAGCGGCACGCCCAGCCATGAGCGGATGCGCCCTGAGTGGTAGGCCGCTGCCTCGGTCTGAAAGTGGGGATAGCTGCGGGCTACATCCGCAATGGCAAGCGGAGTGCCGGTCTCGATCACGTGGGCGTTGGGAAAGGTGGGCTTGAGCGGAAAAGAGAGGTTCAGCACTTCGTCCGGTTTCTCGAAGCCCCGGCAGGCCACGATTCGGAGATGCTTCCCCTCCAGTTGCTGGACGGAAGCGCTGTCGTAGGGAATCACCCGCTGAAGCTGCTGGAGGATGATCTCCAGCACTTCGTTCAGATCGAGCGTCGAGCTGAGCGCGGAGGCCGCTTCGCGCAGTGTCTCCGCGATACGGTAACGTCGGCGCTCCTTCCTGAAGAGCTGAGCGTCGCGTGCCGCCTGAGAGATCACGGCGGCGATGCTGGTCGCCAGTTCTATCTCGCGGGTGGTGAACGTCCGCCGCCCGTGCGGGTTAAGAACCACCGCCCCCATCGCCTCCTCGGCCATCAGCGGCAGGACGAGGAGGGAGATCGTCTCGGACTGCCTGAGCATTTCCTGCGCAAAAGGAAGGTGCGGGCCGCTCCGTGCATCCTCCACGACAAAGGGGTGTTTGCTCTCCAGAAGGCCCTGCACTGTCGGATCGGAGTCCAGCGGGACGACCAGCCCCTTCAGGCCGGGGACACCCGGCGGGCAACGCTCGGCCACGATGGTGGCCGTCGTCCGCTCGCTGCTCAGGAGCACCGCCGCCACATGAGGGATGTTCAGCGCGTCGGACAGTTCCCGGCAGGCCACGTCCAGCACCTCTTCGATCTCCAGCGAGGCGGTGCTGGCGGCGACGATGCGCCTGAGCAGGGTCAGATTGATCAACCCCTCCTCAAGCAGGTTCGAGAGTTGCTCGCTGCGGCCTTCTAACTCCCTCAGCAATTCCCGGTTCCGATCCCTGATGCGGCCCAGCAGGATCGAGACGCCCAGGACGACCGTAATGCCCAGCGCTGCCCGCAGGAATCCTCCGGTCAGGGAGGTAGGCCCATAAGACGTAAAGACCGAGTAGATGATAAAGGCCGACATGATCGCGGCGCTGAGGAGGCCGGGGCGCAGCCCGCCTATGCCTGCCGCCAGGATGACGGAAGTGTGGAGAAGAAGAAAGGGGATCGGGAACGCCATCCCTGTTCGACGCGCGAACTCGGCGTAAGCGACGCTCAGGATAGTTGCCAGAACGCCGATCCAGGGGGTCCACCCCGGAACATCGCGAGAGAGGAATTCGTCCCAGCCGGAAAGGAGTTTCTTCACCCCGTTGTACAACACTGCAACACCTCTTCCTGTGCTCTGTGAATTCACAGGCCCCGCGCCGGTTGCGATGACTCTTCAGTGAAAGCAATCTGATACAGCCCCCGCACCTGACGGTTACGACCGGACAGCGGGTGGCCTGCTGGTATGCAGGAAGGCCCGTCCTGTCAGGTTCTCGGAACCTGTTTGTCTCTATCGCAAGAATCGCCACACTGCCGTGCACGCGGCGATGTCCTCAGAGATTTACCGGCTGGGAAACACACAAGGGGCTGGGAGCGTATCCTGTCTACGGAGCGGGTCACACGGGGTATCCATCTTTCAAGCCTGACAGACCGACGAGAGATAGAGGCTCCGGAGGCTCCTGATCCCGGGTTGCCCGTCAGAACTTGCCTGACGTTGTCGGGTTCACTCGGACCCCGCCAGGGCAGAGACGCTGGCTCCAGAGGCCGGCAGGCGATGTGATGCCATATACCACGTGAGCAACCAGTATCCCCGTCCAGCACTGCAACGGGAATCTCTGCAAGACTGTTTAACTTTGATCAAGCGCAATGAGGTAAACCCTTAATCTGTCAGAATCTGTGGCGGGTTTACCGATTTTTTCTCCAATCTCCCTCATTTCTATTTAACCTTAATTCGCCGGGAAGGGCAAGTCTGCCCGGTCGCCGTCCGGCCCGGAACCGGTTGCCAAAAGCGCCTCTTGAACCTTACAATGGGGGCACGGGTCTATACTGGGCGGGGAGAAACTCAGCATGTTTGGTGGAGAACGGGACCTGGAGGTTTACATCCTCAGGGCGAATGGCGTCAGGAGCCGCGTGGCGATGAATATCACCATCGCTATCGGCGTGTTCATCTTCGGCTGGCTGATTGCCGCCGTGTTTGAGAACCTCGGCAAGAGTGTGCGGGGGTGGCTCTACTTCGCCGGTGCGATCCTCTTTGCGGGCCTGAGCCGGCTACAGGATTTCTCGTTTCTGTGGCTCGCGGGCCTGCTGATCTACATCATCGGCTGGGTGGACGCGAACAGAGTCCTTTCCAGAATTGAGCGCGTGGGGGCGGCCTTCTACAAACATCTTCAGTCCCTCGGCTCGCTCGACGCCGATGGGCTGCTCCAGAAGGGGCTTCTGGAATACAAGCTGATGCGCGAGCAAGAGAAGGGGCTGCGCACCCTGAAGGCCGCGCTGGATAGCGGGGGCGGCAATGCGGAGTTGCTCTCCGCCGCGGGCCGTGCGCTGGAGAAGGAAGGCCAGTACGCGGATGCCTTCCACTTCTACAGGCGGGCGCTGCCCGGTCTCGCGGATAACAGGCGGCTGCACAGGAAAGTGACGCGGAGCCTCAAGCGGCTCAGGCGGCGGCTTCCGGAGGCTTCCTGACCGCCTCACCGGAATACGGCATGGTACGTGGGCGGGGTAGGGGGATGGCTATCCCCCACCCCCTGTGATCTGCTGCACGGCCTCGCGCACCGGATCGAGCGTGTCCACCCGGATCGGGCGGCCCCAGTACTCGTGTGAACCGCCCCGGAACACGACCTCACCTTCATGCCCGAAGACTTCCAGCGGGAAGAAGAGGCGCGTCGGGTCGGCGATGTCAAGGCGGCTGCCCGGCAGTTTGACGGGGCGGTCGTAGATCAGCTCAACCGCGATCCCCTCGGTGCGGGCCTGCTCGAAACGCTGCTCGGACCATCCCCACTCGGCAAAGCCGATCTCGTGGGCCAGTGCGGTATAACAGGCCTCCACCAGTCGGTCGTATTCGGGGTCGTCGGGGGTGAAGACGAGCGTCTCCCCTTCATAGTAAACGATGGCCTGAATAGGTCTGCGGTTGATGCGCCCGAAGGCGAAAAAGGGGTTGCCGCTCAGGGCGGCGGGCAGGACGAACAGCAGGCACATGCCGACCGTCGCCAGCGCGATGATCAGGCCAGCCCAGTTGTACTCGCTCCTGCGTTTCGGGACCTCGAACTCGTCGCTTTTGTCCATCCCTGTAACGGTCATCCTGTTATCCATTTCTTCCTGTGAGACGCGGGCGGCCTCCGAAGAGCCATCACTTTACTTACTTCCCCGCCCCTGAAAAGGTTGTCCGGCTCAGGAGGCCATCCCTTCAGCGTGAGCCGATGCGGCGTCGTGATCGGGCAGGATGTCTTCCACGTCCCGGACGGAGGGGAACAGATAGCCGCTCAGACCGGCGACCATCCCCAGCAGCCCGGCGAAGACAAGGATCAGCGACATGCCCGCGCCGGGGCCGACGCCCACCAGCCAGCCGAACACATCGGCCAGCGGGCCGCCCTCTCGCATGGCGGGCTCCATGACCTGATCGGCCAGCGGGCCGCTTGTGAGCTGCGCAAGCGGGATCACCAGCCAGGCGATCAGCCGCCGGATGGAGAAAACCCGCCCCTGCACATCCGGCGCGACTTTGGCCTGCCAGATCGCCTGATTGGAGCCGTTGATCAACGGCGCGAAGAACGACTGGATAAACAGCCCCGCTCCCCAGACCGGAATCGCCGCCCAGACCGGATCGGGCCGCCCGATCCCCGCGATCACTATCCCGAACATCGAGAACATCCAGCCGGCCAGCACCCCGTGAACGCGGCGTTTAAAGCCGCCCCACGTGCTGATAACCACCCCGCCGATCACCCCGCCGATGGCCCCGATGGTCTGTACGCTGCCGAAGATCAGTTCGTTGCTGTCGGTGCGGGAGAGGATCAGAGGGGCGAGGAGCGTAAAGCCCACCGTGGCGAAGAAGTTTCCGAGCAGGAAGATGGTTTGCAGGCCCAGCAGGCTGGGACGTTCCAGAATGTAGCGGAAACCGTAGGCTACCTCTTCGAACATCCCCGCCTGCCCGGCTTTGCTCTCTTCGGTGCGCTCCGGCTCCGGGATCACGACCACGAGCAGGGCGCTGATGGCGAATACGAAGGTTACGATGTCTATCATCAGGATGCCGCTCAGCCCGATGACGCCCAGCAGAGCGCCCGCCGCCAGAGGGGCGAAGATGTTCGAGGCCGAGTTCGCCAGTTCCATCATGCTGTTGGCGCGGGTGTACTGCTCTTTGGGGAGCATCAGCGTGATGGCGGCGGAGAAGGCGGGCCACTGGAAGGTCTGGAACGTGCCCATCACGAAGGCGGCCACGTACAGATGCCAGACCTGTAACCCGCCGGTGAGGAGGAGGAAAAACGCCGCCAGCGTCACCAGCCCGGAGGCAAGGTCGCTGAGGATCATCAGCAGCTTGCGGCTGTGGCGATCCACCATCACGCCCGCGACCGGACTGGCGAGCAGCAGGGGGATCATGTAGAACATGCCGAGCAACGCCAGACTGGTCGCGCGGCCTGTCTCCTCAAACATCCAGATGGTCAGGCCGAAGATGGTCATGGATGAGCCGAGCAACGAGACAACCTGCCCGATCCAGACGACTGTAAAGCCCGCCATACCGGCGGGGCGTCGTTTGCTGCTCATGGTCTCTCCTGTTC
>DRKO01000389.1 GCA_011051745.1 Chloroflexota bacterium
AAGGCGCAGGTTCCTGAGGATTGCCGCCAGGTTGCTCCGGTTGTTCCGATGGTGTGCTGCCCGGTATCGTGAACGACGCACAACCGCTCATAGCCATCCCCGCAACCAGAAGTACCGGTAATAGCATTCTTCGCATGGATCATGTACCCTTTCATCATCCTGAACTGTTATCCAACACCCCGGGGATGTACACGGTCGGATGAGGATTCCGCCTCCGATCACCGACCACGTACCTTCCTACTCTAATAACGAGCGAGGCTGCCAGATGGTTCCAGCTACCACTCAGGAGCGTTTCAGGCTCTCCCCCCGTCTGCGGGATGGATTGATTATCCTTGCCTGTGTGGCGGCTCAGGCTCTTTACCTGCTCCTGACCCGTTACGGTTATCATCGTTTCGGCTTCCCCCTTGATGACGCCTGGATCTACCAGACCTACGCCCGCAATCTGGCACAGAGCGGGCAGTGGGCCTTCATCCCCGGCGTGCCGAGCACCGGATCAACATCCGTGCTCTGGACGCTGATCCTCGCTCCCGGCCACCTTTTGCCCCTCGATCCGCGCTGGTGGACGCACTTCGCCGGGCTGCTGACGCTGATCGCGACGGCGCTGGGCGCGGCCCGCCTTCTGGAGGATGAGGAAGATTCGCTGCTGGTCTCGCTGGCGGTCGGGCTGGCGGTGGCGGTGGAGTGGCATCTGGTCTGGGCGGCAGCGTCGGGCATGGAAACCGGCCTGTTCGCCGCGCTGCTGGTCTGGTTCTGGGTCTGGCTGCGGCGGCATGATCCGGTGGGAACAGCGCACCACTGGAGAAACGGGCTGGCGCTCGGCCTGTGGGGCGGTCTGCTGATGCTGACCCGTCCGGAGGGCGTCCTTGCGCTGGGCGTGGCGGGGCTGTACGGACTGTTCCGGCCCGGCAGGCTGACCGCACGCCTGCGCTGGGGGCTGGCGGCGGGGCTGGGATTTATGCTACTCCTCCTCCCCTTCTTCGGCCTCAACGTGGCCGTCAGTGGCACACCCTGGCCGAACACCTTCTACGCCAAGCAAACCGAGTACGCCCCTCTCTGGGCCCGCCCCTACCCTCTCCGCCTGCTCGATCAGGCCGCGATCAGCGTGGTTGGGGCGCAGGTGTTGCTCCTCCCCGGCCTGCTGTTTGAGCTGTGGAACCGCCTGCGGCGGCGTCCGCCGGAATGGTCGGCGCTGATCCCCTGGGTCTGGGGGATCGCCCACTGGGCGCTCTATGCCGCCCGCCTGCCCGTCACCTACCAGCACGGGCGATACGCGATTCCCGTCGTGCCTCTGCTCGTGATCTACGGTGTGCGCGGCGCGGCACGTCTGGCCCGTCCCCATGCCCCGCAACGCCTGATCCGGCTGGCGAGCCTCTCGTGGTTGCTGTCGGCAGCGGCCCTTTTCCCTCTCATGGCGGGGGTGCTCGGCGCGCCCGCCTATGCCCGCGATGTGACCTTTATCGAGGACGAAATGGTCGCTACCGCCCTCTGGGTTACAGAGAACACTCCCCCCGATGCGGTGCTGGCCGCCCACGACATCGGCGCGCTGGGCTACTTCGCCCCTCGCCCGCTGCTCGATCTGGCCGGGCTGGTCTCGCCGGACGTGATCCCCTTCATGCTGGACCCGGCCCGTCTGGCCGCTTATATCGTCGAGGGTGGGGCCGACTATCTGATCGTCTTCCCGCACTGGAACGATGCCTACGAGGCGCTGGTCGCCGACCCGCGTTTCTGCCCGGTCTGGTCAACGGCGGAACGCGGCGTTTCCTCTTCCCTGCCGCCGTCGGGGCTGGGGCCGATGACCGTTTACGAGGTGCGGGCCGCCAACGGTTGCCCCTCCGGGTACTGATTTGGAATATGTTTGTTAGCCTGTAAGTTTGACCGGCCAGCATCGCCTGTGGTAGACTGTCGGCAGGATGGTACTTCTCTCCCATCGGCGGAGAGGCATCTCTCCTGTTCACCCTTTGAAGAGGGACGAGGCACGCCATGAGCCAGGACGAAGCTGCCCACCCGGAGACGATAGATGTCGTTATCGTTGACGATCATCGCATCTTTCGTCAGGGCTTACAGATTAACCTGGATTTTGAGAAAGACATCCGCGTCGTCGGGCAGGGAGCCAACGGCGAGGAAGCTCTGCAACGAGTGCGTGAACTCCAGCCCGATGTGGTCATTATGGACATCAACCTGCCACTCATGAACGGCATCCAGGTAACGCGGCAGTTAGTAAGCGAGCATCTCTCCACGCGGGTGGTGATGCTGACTGCCTATGACGACGCCGAACAGATGATGCATGCCATGCGGGCAGGAGCTGCTGCCTACTGCGTGAAGGAGATCGAACCGGAGAAGCTGATCGAGGTGATCCGGCACGTGCATCAGGGCCGTTATGTGGTCAACGATCAGGTGTTTGATCGCTCAGGCATCGAGCGGTGGATTCGGAAAGGCATTGAATCCATCGCAGGCCAGTACTACGCCGACATGGCGGAGACGTTCTCCCCCCTCTCCCCGCGTGAGATGGAGATTCTCCAGTATGTCACGCGCGGGCTGAGCAACAAAGAGATCGCCCACGCACTCCAGATCAGTCACCAGACGGTGAAGAATCACATGACCTCGATCCTGCGCAAGCTGGCCGTCGAGGACCGCACACAGGCGGCAGTCTACGCTCTGCGGCGGGGATGGGTACGCTTAAACGAACCCCTGCCCGATCCCGGAGCGAAAAACACGGATTGAGTTACCCTGTTTGTGAAGTCAGGAAAGACCGGCGAGGGGTGGATGGTTTACCATGCTGGATGAACTGCAAGATCAGGAACAGGAACGCGAAGAGGGCGCCCGAAGTGGCACAGAAGAGGCCCTCGACCTTCTTCAGGTTGAGTTGGAACGTGTCAACGCCGAACTGCGCGACATAAGCAGCAAGCTGGAGCAGTCGCGCGGCCTCGTTGAGCAACTGGCCAAGCGCAACGCGACGGTGATCGGCGAGGTCAGACGCATCGAGGGCATGCTCGAACAGACCCCACGCCTGAGCATTAAAGAGGTCTACACCGAGGCCCTCAATATCCAGCAACGCCTCCTGACCACACGAGCGCAACTGGAGAAGCTACAGGCTCAGGAAGTCGCCTCCCGTCGGGAGGCCCAAACTCTTCAGGCCGTCATTGAGCTACTCTCCCGGAAAGACGAGAGCAAGGAAGGCGAGGGGGATACCCTCTCCGCCCGCGAGACGATCATCCGCGTAATTGACGCTCAGGAGCTCGAGCGCGAGCGTCTCGCCAAGCAGATGCATGATGGGCCTGCCCAGTCGTTGACCAACTTCATCCTTCAGGCGGAGATCTGCGAGAAGCTCTTCGACCGCGACGCCGACAAGGCACGCGAGGAACTCGCAAGGCTGAAAGAATCCGCCGGGGAAGCCTTCAAGCGGGTGCGGGGCTTCATCT
>DRKO01000390.1 GCA_011051745.1 Chloroflexota bacterium
AAGAGGGGTTCCCCGTCGCGCCGCTCACCGCTTACTTCTGGGCACGCGGGGCCGGTCGCCAGCTTGGCAATTCGCCGGGCGGGCAGGAGTTGCTGCTCAACGGGCGTGCGCCGCGTGCGGGCGAGATCATGCGCAACCTGACGCTGGCGAACACGCTGCGGGTCATCGTCGGGGGTGGTAAGGAAGCCTTCTACCGGGGTGAGATCGCGGAGAAGATCGCGGCGACGGTACAGCGTTTCGGCGGGGTGATGACGGTGGACGATCTGGCCGCGCACACCTCCACCTGGGAGCAGCCGATCAGCGTCGTTTTTGAGGGGGTGCGCATCTACGAGTGCCCGCCCAACGGGCAGGGGCTGGCGGCGCTGATCGCCCTTAACATTCTCTCGTGCTTTGACCTGCCGGACGATCCCCTCTCGGTTGAGCGCCTTCACCTGATCATCGAGGCCCTGCGGCTGGCCTTCGCCGATGCGCGCTGGTACGTCGCCGATCCGGCCTTCTTCGATATCCCGCTGGAGGAATTGCTCAGCCGCGAGTACGCGGAAGCACGCGCCGCGCTGATCGACCCGGAGCGGGCGACGCTCGATCAGGAGCGCGGGACGCCGGTCGCCGGTTCGGACACGGTGTACTTCAGCGTGGTGGACGGGCAGGGGAACGCCTGCTCGTTCATCAACAGCAACTATATGGGCTTCGGGACGGGGATCGTGCCGGAGGGGACGGGCTTTTCCCTCCAGAACCGGGGGCACAACTTCTCGCTCGATCCGGCGCATCCCAACGCCCTCGCGCCTCGCAAACGCCCCTACCATACCATCATCCCCGCCATGGCGACGCGCGAGCCGGATGGGTCGCTCTATGCCAGCTTCGGCGTGATGGGCGGTTTTATGCAGCCGCAGGGACACGTGCAGGTGATGATCGGTATGGTGAATGATGGGCTTGACCCGCAGGCCGCGCTTGACCGGCCCCGCCTGTGCATCGAGGATGGCACGGCGGGCGGGCGCGTCGCGCTGGAGGAGGGGATTCCGGTCGGGGTGATGGCGCGGTTGGCGGAGATGGGCCATCCGGTGCGGCCCGTCAGCGGGCACGGGCGGGCGATCTTCGGGCGCGGGCAGATCATCTTCCGCGACCCTGATAGCGGCGTGCTGTGCGGCGGCAGCGACCCCCGCGCTGATGGGTGTGCGATGGGCTTTTGACGGGGATTCCATTTCACAACAGGCGCATTTTGGGGTACAGTTAGTAACGGTTTCAGGAGAGGCAGTCGCCTTGATAGGGAGGGCAACCAGCTATGATCACTCTGAGTGATGTCATCTACGACGTGATCTTTCCCGTTTTCGATGTGCTGGCCGTGATCCTGCGCCTGCTGGGCGTGTTTGGCGCGGGCGCGGTGGCCGGGGCCGTTGTGTTCCATGCGGTTGCTCACAAAGTGCGCACCCGTTTTTACGTTCCGCTCGTCTTTCTGGGCGCGGTTGTGCTGTTCGGGGTGACGGCTTACGGGCGCTGGAGCAGCCCCGGTGCGCTGGGTGCGCTGGGGATCGGGCTGTTCGCTGGGTACAGATTCCTTCGCGGTCGGGAGGGTGAGGCCGGGGAGGAGGACGAGGGAAGTGGGGAGGAATGATCTCACTTTTAGGCCCGTGCGAGGGAGAAGATGAACCAGCCGCCCCGTTCTGACGATCCATCTAACGATCTGCCCGACGCAGTGGAGCCGTCCTCCTCACCACAGGAGCCGGAAAGCGAGTTGCCGGACGCCTCTCCCGCCGGGGATGCTGATATGCCTCCGGCCACCGTGCTCCAGGAGGCGTCTTCTCTACCCCCCCGGCGTGCTCTGTATCCGGAAGACAGCGATACGGTCAAGGTTCGGCTGGTCCCCAGAGTCCCCAATCCGCCGCCCTGGCGGGTGATCTTTCAGGCCTTCGGCCCCGCTCCGGCGACGATCGGGCTGGATGTGCGGCAGGCGCTCGTGATCGGGCGCGTTGATCCGGAGGTTGACGAGCAGCCCGATCTGGACCTCTCGCCCCATCAGGCGCTGGAGCACGGCGTCTCGCGCCAGCATGCCGTCCTGATCCCCGAACAGGAGGCGCTCTATCTGGTGGACATGGAGAGCACCAACGGAACCTGGGTAAACGGAGCCTATCTGAAGCCGGGGCATCGCTACCCCCTCGCGGCTGGCGATCAGATCGAGCTGGGTCTGCTCCGCCTGGTGGTGAAAAGCGTCGTGCCGCTCAGCCGGTAGGGATGTGCTTCCGGCAGTTGTGTAACTCCCTGATATTCCTGAAAAGGGCGACCGGGCGGTCGCTCTTTTGCTGCTGGCCGGGCGGCGGCATCCCGATGAGGGGGCGGCTTGCCATAGACGGGGGGGTGTGTACAATCGGGCGTATGACGCTGGAGGCAGAGATCGCGGAGGCCGCTCGCCTGTTCGACGGGGCGCAGCTTGTGGCCGTCGCCAGCGGGGCGGGCATCTCGAAAGAGAGCGGCGTCCCCACCTTTCGCGACGCGCAGGAGGGGCTGTGGGCAAGGTATGATCCGCAGCAACTCGCCACGCCGGAGGCGTTCCGCCGCAACCCCGATCTGGTCTGGTCGTGGTATATGTATCGTGCCGATCTGGTCGGCGCGGTGGAGCCGAACGCCGGTCATTACGCCGTCGTGGAGCTGGAAGAGCTGTTCCCGCGGGTCGTCGTCCTGACCCAGAACGTGGACGGCCTGCACATCCGGGCCGGAAGCACGGACGTGGTCGAACTGCATGGCAGTATCCGCCGCTTCAAGTGCTCGGCGAACTGCCGGGGTGACCCGACGATCATTGACCTGAGCGCCATCGAATACACCGGAGAGACGGCCCCGCCCTGCCCTTACTGCGGGGCGCGGGTGCGTCCCGATGTGGTCTGGTTCGGGGAGGCGCTGCCTCCGGCGGCGCTCGAACGGGCTTTTGAGGTGGCGTCTCGCTGCGATGTGATGCTGGTGGTTGGCACGTCGGGGATTGTGCAGCCGGCGGCCTCGTTGCCTTACCGGGCGAAGCAGTCCGGCGCGGCCATCGTTGAGGTTAACCCGCAGCCGGGCGGCATCACGCCCATCGCGGATGTGTTTTTGCGGGGGCCGTCCGGTCGGGTGCTACCCCGGCTGGTCGCGGCGCTGCGGGCGCGGCGGCGGAAGCAGACCCGATGATCGGGCCGGGATGAGCGGCGGGCGCGGCGTGCCAGGCCCGGCGTACTGGCAGGGGAGGGAAACGGGAGCCTCGTATCCGGCGTTTCCCCCCGCATGAAATGGGATGAGTGCTTTGAAACACAGAAGATGGTCTGTCTACCTGGGGAGTTCCCTTGTGGGAGTGTTGATGCTGGCGGCCTGTCTGCCCTCTGCCGGTGAACGGCTCTCCGGCGGGGAGGCTGTGCAGCCGACGCAGACGCAGGCGGAGGCGGAAGAACCCCCCGCTATGCTCCCCCCCACCGAAACCCCCACCGAAGTCCCCCCGCC
>DRKO01000391.1 GCA_011051745.1 Chloroflexota bacterium
AGGGCTGGACCCCCGCCACCGTGATCTGGGATGTGCCCATCGCCTACAACATACCGGGGTTTGGTGTCTACGAACCGGTCAACTACGACGGTCGCTTCCACGGGCCGGTGTCCGTCCGGGTGGCGCTGGCGAACTCCTACAACATTCCGGCGGTGCAAACCCTTGACTATGTGGGCATTCCGGCCCTGCTTGAGGCCCTGCGTGACGTGGGAGTCACATCGCTGGGCGATGATCCCTCCCGGTACGGGCTTTCCCTGACGCTTGGAGCGGGTGAGGTGTACCTGCTGGAGTGGACCAACGCTTTTGCCACCCTCGCGAACGGAGGCGTCTATCGGCCTCCTTATGCCATCGAACGCATCGAGCGCAACGGACAAGTGATCGAAGGCTACCCCTATCAGGTTCCAGAAGGGGAACAGGTTGTTGATCCCGATCACGCCTACCTGCTGGCCGATATCCTGTCAGACACTGAGGCCCGTATTCCGGCCTTCGGGCGGGATAGCGTGCTCAGCACCTCTTACCCGGCGGCGGCCAAAACGGGGACGACCAACGACTTCCGCGACAACTGGACGATGGGTTTCACAACCGAGATCGCCGTCGGAGTCTGGGTCGGCAACACGGACAACTCACCGATGGTGAACGTCTCCGGCGTGACGGGGGCCGGGCCGATCTGGCGCGGGATCATGGATGGCTCCCAGCAGTGGTATCCGGCGCAGCCTTTCCCTCGCCCCCCCACGATCTTCGAGCAGAACGTGTGCCGGGATGATGGGGCCGAACCATCCGACTACTGTCTGGAACACTCTGAGTTCTATACGGAGATTTTCTCCCGCAGTCAACCGCCCCCCAGCGCGGAAAATGGGCTGTATCGTCGTCTGCGTGTGGATCAGTTCACGGGGCTGATCGCAAACAATTACTGCCCGGATTATGTCGAAGAGAAACTGTTTATCGTCCTGCCCAACCCCAGCCAACTCATCGATCTCCGCCAGTTCGAGCGGGACTGGCTGCTCAATACGGAAGAAGGGCGTGCCTGGGCTGCAGAACGGGCCATCCCCCTGGATCGCATCCTGGAAGACCCGCCGGAGGGAGCCTGTGGTCCTGATACCCCTGTTCCCACGCTGTTCATAGACGCGCCGCAGCCCGGGTCCGAGCAGAGCGGCACGCTGGTTGTTTTCGGCTCGGTGGACGCGCCGAACTTCTCCCACTATGTTGTTGACTTCGGGCTGGGTCCCGATCCGGAGGGCTGGGGGGTGTTGCAACCCCCGACTTATGAGCCTGTGCGGAACGGGATTCTGGGGGAACTGGACCTGACGCCTTTTGAAAACGGCGAGATGACGATCCGTCTGGTTGTCTATGACACGGAAGGACACAGCGCCGAGCGCCAGGTGACGTTCCGTGTCGCCAATCCGACGCCCACGCCGACTCCAACGTCCACTCCCGCGCCGACCAGTGCCCCGACATCAACGCCGACGCCTGTCACTCCGACACCAACCGCGCCGGTGGAGGTCACACCGTCTCCAGAGAGCACGGACGAGGGGTAAGTTTCAGCGCCGCTCATGGATCACGATCTCAACCTGCTGGCTGGGCGTCATTGTGCAGGCGGCCTGAATCGTACCGGGCTGTGAAAAGCGCTGAACGAGGGTATGCCCCGGAGCAACGCGATAAGGGCCAACCTGATGCCATACGCTATCCTCATTGCGAATAACGAGGACATCCTGAACACCGAGGGTTAGATCGATCCGGTGTGGAGGGGTGTTCTCTGTTTCACCGGCAGCCAGACGCTCCGCCGTTCCGGGCGGGATGACGATCACAAGCTGCCGCATCTCCTCATGCAGGATCGCGCTGCGATAAGCTGCTACCCCCAGCCCCATCACGAGCAACACCAGTGTGACGATCCAGCGCCAGGACAGGAACGACCCAGGGGCTGCCCTGTCCGCCCTGCCTGCAT
The DNA here is from genome assembly GCA_011051745.1 of Chloroflexota bacterium. Classification (GTDB taxonomy): domain Bacteria; phylum Chloroflexota; class Anaerolineae; order Aggregatilineales; family UBA3940; genus DRKO01. The sequence continues at coordinate 1,943 of DRKO01000391.1, forward strand.
CTTCCATCATGGCAACCCGCTACTGTCCTTTCAGGATATGTTGAATATCGCTCGCCATATCCTCGCCCGGTGTCCCGTAGGGGAAAATCTCACGCAATAGCAGGCCCCTGTCCAGAAGAAAGACGGAGGCAGTGTGGGTGACCGAATACTCCGTCTGGCCGCTTTCCGGCTCCTCAATAATATAGGAGGCTCCGAACTGGCTCAGGACCTCATCCAGCCGGGCGAGATCAGTTGTGCGCAGGCCGATAAACGTCTCGTTGAAGTTATGGAGGTAATCCGCCAGCCGCTCCGGCGTGTCACGTTCCGGGTCAACTGTGATCATGACAAACTGAACCTGTTCAGCTTTGTCACCGAGCACCTCCATTGCCTGCTTAACCTGATACAGGGTAGCCGGACAAACGTCGGGGCAGGAGGTGTAGCCGAAATAGATCAACACGATCCTGTCTTCGTAGTCGCTCAAACGGAACTCGCTGCCATCGTGAGCGGGCAGGGAGAAGTCAGAGATCGCTTTAGGGGGCTCCAGCACCGCCCCCTTGAACTCATATGGCTGACAGCCTCTCATCGCAAGGAGGAGCATTCCTAACGGGACAAGAAGGAAGATGAGTCGTCTGCTCATATCAGGACGCCTTTCACCGCTGATCTCCCTGTGGCAACTTGAGGCCGTCCCGATTATAGCGGCGCATCGGGGAAATGCCAGAAAGGACGCTCTATAGATGGTACAATCACCCCGGACAGTCTCTTGACAGGAGAAATATATACATGGGAATGTACGATCAGGCGCGTGAGGTAGCACGCAACGCGGCGCGGCTCGCAGGGGAGCTCTGCCTTGCCATCAGGGCTGAGATGCTCGGCCACCCCGATCACATGGAGAAGGCCGGACATGAACCGGTTACGCTCGCTGATTATGGGGCACAGGCTATCATCCTCCGCCACGTTGCAGAGCACTTTCCGCAGGACGCCTCGCTGGCAGAGGAACGCACCGCTGAATTCGACGTGCTCACAACAGAGCTTCAGCGCGAGCGCATTATTTACCATCTGAGCAGGGTTCTGAACACCAGTGTTTCGCTGGACGACATTCGCCGCTGGCTGGATCACGGGCGTGGCAGTCAGAGCGAGCGTGTCTGGACAATTGATCCGATTGACGGAACGAAGGGCTTTTTGCGGGGTGATCAATTTGCTATCGCCATCGCCTTGCTCGTGCGCGGGCAACCGGTCGTGGCCGCGCTGGCGTGTCCCCTGATGGCCTACAACGCCGGGACAGGAGGCACAGAAGGCGTGATCGCTCTGGCCGTGCGCGGGGAAGGGGCAACGCTAGAGCCGCTTAAGGGTGGGGCATTCCGCCCTCTGCGAGTCTCACCTCAGACGGACATCCATCAGGCCCGTACGGTAGAGAGCGTCGAAGGCGGCCACACCGACCACACGTTCTCCTCTCAGGTGCTCGCGCTGGCCGGGGTTGGTGGCCGACCACTCCGCATAGACAGTCAGGCGAAATACGTGGCCGTTGCAGACGGTCGGGCTGAGA
>DRKO01000392.1 GCA_011051745.1 Chloroflexota bacterium
CCCTTCGGGATTCCTTTCATTGTTAAGGGGTAACGATGCCTGATCGTGTGAAGGAGCGGCTCTCCGGGAAGCTCCCCCGCCGTTGGCTTGTGGCAGCAGGGCTGGCTATAGCCGCCGTTGTGATACTGTACGGGGGATACCAGATGTTCCGACTGAGCCGGACGGTGCAAGACCCCCGCAACCAGACCTTCATGCAGTGGTTCAGCGGCAACGAAGCTACCCGCGAGGCCCTGGTCACTGCCCAGCGTGAAGCCTGCCCCGGCGCGCCTTTCATCCTGCCCGCGGATGGCTACATCGGCCTGCTCTACGGTGACCCGCGCGGACCGTACTCCGCCAGTCGCCCCCATCAGGGGATTGACATCTTCAGCCCGACCGGGCCGGGGGAGACGCCTGTTTATGCGGCATACGACGGTTACTTGACCCGCGAGGCAGACTGGACAAGTTCGGTCATCATCCGTGTGCCGGATGATCCGCTCCAGCCGGGGAGGCAGATATGGCTCTATTACGCTCACATGGCTAATCAGGCAGGGACGGAGGATTTCATCGAGGATGCGTTCCCGCCGGGGACGCATGAAGTGTTTGTTCCGCAGGGAACGCTGATCGGCTACACGGGCGACTATAACGGCAACTCGCTACGCCGCGTCTCGGTACACCTGCACTTTTCAATCGTGCTGGATGACGGGCAGGGCCACTATCGGAACGAACTGGAGTTTGCCAACACGCTTGATCCGTCCCTCTATCTGGGAATGGATCTAAACTACGCCTGTGTAGAAGGAATACCGGACTGCACCCCCGATCCACTGTGCGCGGAGGCCATATCAAGCTGGGGCAACTGAGGGCTGGCCGGTGAACTTTCCCCCTGTTTTCGGATCGCATGACGGGGCTCTCCACTTTCACACAGAGTCTTCATCACTCCTTCACATCCGGTGGCTATGGTTTAGATGACGATTGAGACAACTAACCATAACCATGTGGAGGTATGAGCAATGAAGGTCTGGAAGATATTCGGGATCGCGGGCGCAGCTCTGGTGGCGGCCCTGACAATCAGCGTAGGAGCGGCGGCTGCCCGGTACGGGGAACCCGGCCCGGGGGGCTACGGGCCGGGCGATGGCACGGGGATCAGTATCGCCCCGCAGGACGGCTCTGGATTCGGGGCAGGCAGTGCCCTGTTCGTTGACGAAGATGGCAATGGCGTGTGCGACAACTATGGATCGGCCATTCAAAGCCAGGCCTTTGTGGACGGAGACGGGGACGGTATCTGCGACAACGCAGGAACCGCAGCCCGGATGGGCTACAATGGGATGAACAGCAATGGCGGATCGTCCCAGAACGGGCAGGGGTTAGCACAGCGATCCTTTACCGATGTCAATGGAGATGGCGTCTGCGATTACGCCCGCTAGTGGCGAAATGACGAGCGGCCAGAGGGGCATCCCGCGCAGGATGCCCCTTTACGTTTAATTTAACGCCTCAGGGTGGCAAGCAGGCGTCTGGGGTTTAGCAACAGGTCGAGAGCATCGAGAGCAGATCTTACGACTATATCGGCGGCCTGAAGGGCCTCCACGTTCAGCCCCTCGCTTTCAAGCACGGCAATGCCCACCGCTGCCGCCTGCAACATCCCCACGTCGTTGCCCCCGTTGCCGACGGCCACCACTTTCTCCGCCCCCAGTTGATAGACGAAAGCGGCTTTCTGCTCGCGCTCGTGGCCTGCCTGAATGCGCCGGGCCACAAGCCCCAGTTCGGCGTCTAGGGCACTCTGTCTACCGTGCGTATCAGCCGTCAGGAGATGGATTTCACAGCGCTCTGAGAGGGCACGGAGACGCTCTGCCACGCCCTCGATCAGGTGACCATCGCAGGCCAGCGTACCGTTGACATCAAATACGATGTGCTCCAGTCGGTATTCTCCCCGACCGGGGATGGACAGTTCGATCATTTTCGCTCCTCAAGCCTCAAGCTGCTGGTCTATCAGATCGGGCAGAGATGAAAGGTCGGCGGGCGGCGGAACGATCTCGACGTCCTGCAGACCTGCCATGCCGACCGGCAGAGCGGCGGCAGGCTCCACCCCGGCCCGACGAGCAACTTCCGCCCAACGCAGCCCCTCCAGTCCAGCCTGTCCCAGTTCGTCGGGACCGAGAAATATCTCAAGCCAGCGGTCCATGCCCGCCGCCTCCGCCATGCCCTGCACCAAAGCGCTCGACAGGTAAGGTGTCACCAGACCAACTCGAAGCCCGCGAGCGGCCAGCACTCCCAGGACTTCGGCCACGCCGGGCTGCCAGGCAGCGCATAAACGCCCGACTTCACGGGGGAGGACATCAAGGTAGAAGGGTAAAGCTTTAATCGGAGGGGCGGAACGCCCACACAGCCGGAAGAGAGCCCGGACGACCCGCCAGCGCCCCTCGCGCCACTGAGACAGGGAATCCTCGGCAGTGAGGTCGAGATCGGCCCAGTAACTTCCCCAGTCCTCGACAACCCGGCGGTAGGCACGCTCCCACTCTGCCGCAGAACCGCCGTGCCGCCGGGCCAGCACCTGCCCCCAGGCGACAGGAAGTGCGGCCTTCAAAGCCTGAGGGGCGATCAGGAGATCGCCATCCAGCAGGATGAGGGGAGCCATCAACCGCCCGCTGTGCTCACTACTATGAGATCGCGGGGAAAGGTGGTCAGGCTCTCGGCCCCCTGCGGGGTGATGAGCACGTCGTCTTCGATCCGGACACCGATCTCACCGGGAATGTAAATCCCCGGCTCGACAGTGAAGGTCATCCCCGGCTCAAGCGAGGTTTCGTCCCCTTCGACAATGTAGGGCCGCTCGTGAGCATCAAGGCCGATCCCATGACCGGTACGGTGTACGAAATACTCGCCGAACCCTGCCTCCTCGATAACCCGACGGGCCGCCCGATCCACTTCCTGACAGGGGACGCCCGGCCCCGCCGCCGCACGCCCGGCCTCATTGGCGGCACGGACGACTTCGTAGATTTCCTGTGTTCGGGGGGAGGGCGGTTCAGCTATCTGAAAAGTGCGGGTGATGTCCGAGACATACCCCGACCAGCTGGTTCCAAAATCAATCAACAGCACCTCTCCGGCGCGGAGTTCCCGATCTCCGGGGACGCCGTGCGGCTGGGCGGCATTCGGGCCGCTCAGGACGATGGGTTCAAAGGGAACCGGCCCACCGCCTGCTTCGAGGAGGGCAATAGCCAGCCGGCTGGCAACTGTGCGCTCCGTCATACCGGGGCGCACTTCCTCCACAACTGCGCGGAGGGCCTGCTCGGTGATGCGGATGGCTTCGCGCATCAGGGCGACTTCGGCCTCGTCCTTGAACAGGCGAAGGGCGTCCATCACCGGCGCGGCGTCCACCACAAGGGCATTCGGGACATGCCGCTGCACCAGCTTAAACTCCAGAACGCGCATCCGCAGGAACTCGACGGCGAGGGTGTGGACTTCCGGTAATGCCATCATCGCATCCCGGAGGGCCTTCTCCGGGCCTTCCCCGTCAGCCCAGGCAAACACCCGCGCTTCATAAGGCGCAGCCGCCTCGAAACGAGGCGCTTCCAGGCGGGGGAGGACAAAGGCGGGAGGGCCTTCGGCAGGGAAGAACCCGATGCTGGGGCGCTCCATCAAATGGAAGGCGAGACCGGTCATATAGCGCAGGTTCGCACCCGGAATCAGGGCCAGACATTGAATGTCCCGCCCCCGGAGTTCCGCCTGCAACCGCTCTAACCGTCTGCGCAGCACAGTCACGGTGTTCAAGGGACTCTAAACCGGTGTACCGGGTCGTCGCTTGGGCTTGGCACGGGCAACCAGCGTGGTATCACCACTCCCCTCGTCGCCCCGGGGGACCGCACCTACCACACGAACCAGCATCTTGAGCAACCCGAACTCCACAACATCGCCCGTGCGCAGGGGGTACTTCTGGCCGGGTTGCAGATACAGGCCGTTGATCCAGGTTCCGTTTGTGCTGTCCAGATCGATCAGGTAAAGTCCCTCGTCGGCGGGCAGGAGGAGAGCGTGCTGGCGGGAGACGCCCATCTTCCCCTTATCCTGCGTGGAAAGGTCGAGGTCTACTTCGGTCTTGCGCTTCGGGTCGGCCCGCCCTATCACCGCCGCCCGCCGGACATCCATCCCGACCACCTCGCCTTCGGGCGTCAGGGCCTGAAAGATCACACGCCAGGATTGGGCCTCAGCCGAGCGGGCTTTCAACGAGCTGACCAGCTCAGCCCGGCGGGAAGCGCTCGCCGTTCCGGGTCGGGAGCCAGAAGCAGGCGTGCTGGAGGTCGTCGCCTTCTTTTCCGCCGGCGAAGCGGAGGCCTGGTCAGCAGCAGGGACGGTCTTCTGCCGGAGACTGGCCGTGTCAGGCGTCTTCGCAGGAGAGGCCGGACGGGCAGGCGGCCCGGCATTCTTACCCGCCGGTTTCTCCACCCGCCTGTGGCGCAGAGACTCTACCGGTCTGGTGTCTGTGTCAAGAGGAGAGGGTGGAACCGGCAGTCCTGTTTTTCCGGGCTTGCTCTCCGGCTTGTCTTTAGAGCTGAGTGGTTCGGTCATAGCGGTTACCTGCCGAGGTTTCTATGCGGGGCCTGAGCATCCCTGCGAAGCAAGCCTCAATCGCAGAGAAGGGCCATTGCAGAGCCTGCCCCAAAGTGTCGCCCCAATGATAGATCGCGCGAGGCTCTTTTTAAAGTATAACCCATGACAGGGTGAGGTGTTGTTACAAAACCATTAGCCTGATGATATAATCTACCCCTGTGCCCCCGGCACACGAGCACCTTCCGTCCCTCCCACAGACAAAGGCCCGGAGTTCTGCCCATGAAACAGCCCGCCCCCGTCCGCATACGGCTCCTCATCCCATTTTTCGCGCTCACACGGGGCGTGTTAAACACAGGCTTCCGGATGGTCTACCCCTTCCTGCCCGCCATCGCGCGGGGGCTGGGGGTAGACCTGGAGGCCGTCGCGCTGGCTGTAACCATCCGTTCCACCGTCGGGCTTGCCAGCCCGCTGCTGGCGTCCTCCGCCGATCAGCGGGGGCGCAAGGCCATGATGCTGTTCGGTCTGGGCCTGTTCACCGGGGGGCTGCTGCTGGTCACATTCTGGCCGACCTACCTAGCGCTGGTGGCCGCGCTGCTGCTCTCCGCTGCCGGAAAGCTGATCTTCGACGCGACGATGCAGGCCTATATCGGCGATCAGGTTGCCTACGCCCGGCGAGGGCTGGCGATCGCCATCTCGGAACTGGGCTGGTCGGGATCGTTTATTGTCGGAATACCTCTCGTCGGGTGGCTGATCGCGCGGGCGGGGTGGAGCGCTCCTTTCCCGATACTGGCCGGGCTCGCGCTGATCGCCGCCATCCTGCTGTACCGCATCCTGCCAGCAGACGCACCCGCACCGGAAGATCGTCCCTCGCTCCAGCAGAACTTCCGCGCCGTCCTCATTCACCGCGCCGCTGTCGCCGCCCTGACTGTCTCGCTGCTGACCAGCGCCGCCAACGAGGTCGTTAACATCATTTACGGAGCCTGGATAGAGGACGCCTTCGGGTTGCAGGTGGCCGCTCTGGGGGCGGCTTCCGCCGTGATCGGGCTGGCCGAACTGGGCGGGGAGGGACTGGTCGCCGCCCTGACCGATCGGCTGGGGAAACGTCTCGCCGTCGGGCTTGGGATCGGGCTGAACGCGCTGGCATGCCTTGCCCTTCCTTTACTGGCCCGGAGCCTGGCGGCTGCGCTGGTGGGGTTGTTCCTGTTCTTCATCACGTTTGAGTTTATGATCGTCAGTTCCTTCTCGCTGCTCTCGGAGCTTCTGCCACGGGCGCGGGCCACGCTGATGGCCGGGAACTTCGCTGCCCTCTCCGGCGGGCGGGCGCTCGGCGCGCTGATCGGGCCACTCCTTTTCCCGCTGGGGCTGATGGCAAATAGCGTCAGCGCGGTGGCGCTTAACGGGCTGGCACTGGCGCTTCTATTTCTCTTTGTGCAGGTCGAGCAGGAGAGAAGAACACCCGCTGTCGAGACGCCGGGGCAGGGGTGAACCCCGGAACAGGCGACCTCAGAGAGGGCTGCCCAGTCCTTCTTCCGGTGCAGCGATGCTATCGAGCAGTACGCGCCGCCCGAAGGCCGCCTCGACAAGTGGCAGGGCATTGTGTTCCGCCTGCCAGAGCTCGACGGCGGGATATTCATCGGCGATGAGCGTCAGGCGGAGCGATCCGTCATCCCATGAGACGGCGACATCATCCACCGTAGCGTTGCGTCCTCGCTCCAGGAACTCGGCCAGCCGGAGGATGGCGGATAGCCGCCTGACGAGCACGTCATCCCCTTCTTCGAGCAGCGACCGATAGGTAGAGATACGGGGCTTTCCGCGCCGATGATAGCGGGCGAGGAGGGCAATCAGGGCCGTCTCGCGCGGGGTGAAGCCCGGCAATCCCCGGTTAACGATCAACGTCTCTGAGTGCCTGTGATGATCCTCGTAGTCAATGATGGTGCCCAGATCGTGCAACATGGCCGCTGCGTCGAGTAGCTCACGCTCGGCCTTACCATAGCCATGCAGAGGGGCCAACTGCTCATACAAACGTCCAGCCAGATAACGAACGTGGTTGACATGCTGCTTCTGATAATCATAGATGCGGGCCATGTTCAGAAGGGTGAAACGACGCACATCGGGGATGACCGGATAGGCGAGATGCTGCCAGAAGCGCTCAAAGAAAAGTCCCTCGCGCAGTCCGTTGACCGAGATCATCAACGCCTCGGCCGCACAACGCTCCATAATGGCGCGGATGACCATCGCGCCGGGCAGGATGATATCCGCGCGGTCGCTGTTCAGGCCGGGAATCTCGCGGCGCTCCTTTAGCGGCAGGGTGCGCAGCAGGTCAATCGTCTTCTCTACCGAGTCTCGGCTGAGCACAAAACCGTGCAGGGTGTTGAGCGGGTATTCCTGACGCTCGGCTTCGATCCTCGCCAGATTGCGGATCGTGCCGCCCAGCCCAACCAGCAGCGTGCCGCGTGGCTTTAACCAGGACAGCGTATCGAGTCGCCGGTTGATCTCCTCCTCCACCTCCCGAAGCTCGGACTTCGTAGCCGGGTCGTTGCGGATGAATCGCTCGGTCAGGGTGAGGGCCCCCAGCGGGAACGAATGCCCCCGATAGAAGCGAGAAGCACGCACTTCGCTAACCTGAGCGCTGCCGCCACCGATATCCACGACAAAGCCTTCTGTCATCGGGATTTCGTTCAGTGCACCGAGGGTGGCGTAATAGGCCTCCTGCTCCCCATCCAGCACGCGCAGCGAGAGGCCGATCTCGCGGTGTACGCGCCCCACGAAGGCGGCTCCGTTTGCCGCATCGCGGACGGCGCTGGTGGCAACGGCCAGCACGGTTTCCACATGTGTGCTATCGCAGAAACGCTTAAACAACCGCAGGGTGGATAGCCCACGCGCGATGGCACTCTCGCTCAGGCCGCGCTTGCTCATTCTCTTGCGAGCCGGACGACCTCGCGGATTTCATCCACCAGACGGTAAGCGTAGCCCGGTATAGCCGCCATGACGATCAGGCGGGCGGTATTGGAACCCAGATCGATCACGGCGATGCGGCGGGGTCGTCCGGCAACCTCGGTCACTTTACGCGATCCTCTGCTAGCCGTTGTCCGTGAAAACCGGCAGGTGGCCCAGGGCGATAATGTCCTGCCATCTGGCGCGGTCGCCCTCGGTGAAGATCGCAGCCTGGGCGACGACCTCCCCTCCGGCCTTGTCGATCAGCAAACGCATTCCCTGAAGGGTGCTCCCTGTCGAGATGACATCATCCACCAGGATGACGCGCTTACCCTCGATCAGCTTCCGATCCTTCTCATCAAGGTAAAGAGTCTGGGGTTCGCCGGTCGTGATTGACATGGTTTCAGCATGAAGGGCTTCCCCCATATAGGGCTTGTATGCCTTGCGCAGAACGACCCAGGGCTTATCCAGCTCAACTGCGAGAGCATAGAGCAGGGGGATGCTCTTTGCCTCCGCCGTGACGATCACATCGCATTCAATGTCACGTAGCCGTTTGGCAAGTTCCTTTGAGGTGGCCTGAACCATCTCCGTATCGCCCAGAATGTTGATGATCGCGATCCGGACGCCCGGCGCGACCTCAAAAAGCGGGAGTTCACGCTTGACCCCCGCCACTTCCACCGGGTAGACCTCACGCTTCTGCTCAGACATGGGGCGCTTTCTCCTTGTTCTGTCTGACGATTGCATCTGAAGGGGAACCGGGTATACTGCCAATGTCCATCCGGGCTCATTCTACTACAAAGCAACCAGTCTGCTCAATATCAGGGGGCAGAGATGACGCGCACAGGGCGAACGATCCTGCTGACGGCCTTTGAGCCATTCGGTGGTCGGAGCCAGAACGCCTCGGAAGAGGCGCTCAACCACCTTATAAAGCATCCCGATCTACCGGCGGGCCTGACACTGAAAGGATATCGCCTGCCCGTTGAGACAGGAACAGCAGGGCGGCTGGCCTGCCGGATAATTGACACGGTGAGGCCCGACGTGGTGATCTGCCTGGGAGAGGCCAGACGCGAGGCTGTCTGTTTGGAGCGGTTTGGATACAACGAGCGCCGCTTCCTGATCCCGGACAACGCAGGCAATCTGATAGAGGGCGAGCCCATCCTGCCCGGCGCACCCGATCGCTACCCCGCCACGCTTCCCCTTGAGACGATGCTGGTGGCCATGCAGGCGACCGACGTTCCGGTGCAACTCTCGGAAGACCCCGGACGCTACCTGTGTAACGAGGTGCTGTACAGCGTGTTGCATCATCTTGCGGAACATGCTCCGGACGTTCGAGCCGGATTCATTCACGTACCGCACCTGCCCCGGCCAGACGACGAACCCGAAACCCCCTCACTGCCAGCCGATGAAGTTGTGCGTGCCCTGATAGCCGGACTGGGCAGCCTTTTCGAAACAAGCCCTTGAAAGCATGAACGCCGGGAACAAGCCCGGCGTTCATATGGCGTTACTGCCCCGGCTAATGAATTCCTTAACCTATTGAGAGGAACTCCTCATATATCTGTGCCGCGAGGTCGTGGATGCTGGGTACGTCGGCGAGTGACAGAAGGTGTTCCACCGTGGCAAACGACAGGGGATATCTCTGTAGAACCTGCGCCCGCGTCTCGCGCCTTAACAGGCTCTCGCAAATCTCCTCGTAAAGCAACGCGTTACCAATCAGGTTATCCAGAACCATCCGATCGTCGATTTTGAAGTAAGCGATAGCCATTGGCGTCGCCCCTCCCTCCTGACCCATCATCGAGGCAGTTAACGCCTTCTATAAATGTTATCAGCGCTTCGGAGGGAAAATCTGTCGCAAAAGGCCTGAATTCGAGGAAAAGAAGGGGATTTAGTCCCCGGAAGGGGTAAAGGGACGAAAGCCAATGACGGTGATCACCTGCCGTGCACCGAAATCATCATAGGCAACCAGCAGTTGCCCTCCCTGCTCGGCGGCACGACGAACGGCCCAGAAAAGGACTTCTTCCATCCGCTGCCCCTGAAAGTACACCTGCTCCTCCGGCAGGCGCGTCACCCGGCCTGTGTAGACGAGCTTCAGGAACAGCGACGTTTCGCCAGCGGGGTCGCTGGCCTCCAGCGTATAGAAACTCAGCTCACCGGCCTGGCTGACAGCCACAGGACGCCCCCCGATCTGCGCACCGGTCTCCGTCCAGGTCAGGAGACCGGTCCAGGGATGCTGACCAAGGAGGGCAAACACCGCCCCCG
>DRKO01000393.1 GCA_011051745.1 Chloroflexota bacterium
ACTGCGGCAGCGGCTGGCGGGCCACCATCGCCATGACCGCCCTCGGTGCGCTCGGCTGGACGGATGTCCGTAGCCTCGTCGGCGGCAGCTTCGGCGGCTGGGTGGAGGCCGGTTATCCCGTGGCTGAGGGAATGCCCCCCGAGCCGGAGGCCCTCAACGCCGCCGAGCCTGACCCCGCGCTGGCAGCTACCATCTCCGATATGCTCGCCAACCTGCCCGAAGGCTGGGGCGTCCTGACCGTCGAGGACCTGACCTCCGAACTGGCCGAGAACCCCGATCTGGTTCTGGTGGACGTGCGCCGCTCGGAGGAAGTCGAGGAGAACGGCTACATCGAGGGCGCGGTCTTCATCCCGCTGGAGGAGTTCATCTCCATGAAGGGCGAATGGCCTGCCTCCGACGCCAACATCGTCACCTACTGTGCGGCAGGGCATCGCGGCCTGATCGCAATGACCATCCTGCGCTCCTATGGCTACACCAACGTTCGTAACCTCAAGGGTGGCTTCGGAGCATGGGTCGATGCCGGGAATCCGGTCGCTACAGACTGATCCTTCTCGGTAAAATGAAGTCAGGGGGCGGCTTCGCTTTGAAGCCGCCCTTCTTCATGTGCCAGATTGCACGTGCCTGTTATGCAGTTCCCCCTTCGGCACTCGCAGCCCCGAAAAGACCACGTGCCTTGACAGGGCATCGCCGGATGATATTATTAGGCCCTGCATGATGCCATAGCGTACTGACACCACTTCCGACGAAGGGCCGATGATCCGGCGAGACTATGGCGGTCTCTCTGCAGGCCTCTTGATTAACCGGCCTGCGGGCCATGCCAGCCACTCCGGTGGGCAGGCCAGCGAAGCGCGAGGCAGATCGTGGCCGTCGCTTTCACATTACGACACGCCAAAATGCCCCTTGCACTTTGCCCGGCTTGAGGATATGTTGTCTCCACAGTCAGCCCGGCAGGCATCCCCGGACTGTTCCTACCGCACATCAGGGATAGCGAAGTGCCACAGCACAGGGAGAAGAAAGGAGGAAGGGCGCAGCCGAGCGCAACCATACATGGAACGAGATAACCCCTGCAATCGAAGGGAGGGTATGGCGGGCGCTCTATGATCTGCGCCGATTCTTTATGATTCAGGTAGAAGGACTTACCAAGTATTACGGCAACTTCAAAGCCATTGACAGCATCTCCTTCCACGCCGATGCCGGTGAGATCGTTGGTTTTCTGGGGCCTAACGGAGCCGGAAAGACAACCACCATGCGCATTCTGGCCGGATATATGCCTCCCTCTGAGGGGCAGGCCTCCATCGCGGGTTTCGACGTGTTCGAGCAGTCGCTTGAAGTGCGCCGCCGGGTTGGCTATCTGCCGGAGACCGTGCCCCTGTACAAGGAGCTCACCGTCTGGCAGTACGTGGACTACATGGCGAGCCTGCGCGGGATGCGGGGGCCGGAGCGGGCGGATCGCGTGGATGAAGTGCTGGAGATGGTGGATATGCTCGACCGGGCGGACAGCCTGATCGCCAGCCTCTCCAAGGGGATGCGCCAGCGCGTCGGGCTGGCACAGGCTCTTGTACATTCCCCTGACGTGCTGATTCTGGACGAGCCGACAATCGGGCTGGACCCCCGTCAGGTGCGCGAAGTGCGGGAGTTGATCCGCGATCTGGGGCAGGATCGAACGGTTCTGCTCAGCACGCACATCCTCTCCGAGGTCAACCAGCTATGCTCGCGCATCCTGATCATCAACAACGGCCAGATCGTGGCCGAGGACAGCCCGGAGACGCTCGCCGCCCGCCTCGAGGGGGCCACGCGCTTCTTTGTGCGTGTTGGGAACGCCAGCCCGGAGGAAGTGGCAGAGGCCCTGCGCGATCTGGAGACCGTCACGGATGTGTATCCGACCGATCAGGGCGTGGAGGTGACATCCGGCAGAGACAACGACGCACGTCCGGCGGTGGCCGCCGTGATCGTCAACCGCTCATGGGATCTGCTTGAGCTGCGCCCGCTTCAGATGTCGCTGGAGGACATCTTCCTGCGGCTCACAACCGATGAGGATGAGATGGAATTCCAGCAGGAGGAGGTAGCGTGAAGTCCGTCACTCGTTCATTGTTCGCTCTGTGGGTGATCTTCAAGCACGAGTTTTCGCTCTACTTCATCTCACCCATCGTTTACTTTATCGGGGCGGCCTGGCTTTTCTTTGCGGGGCTTTTCTTCTCCCTCTCGTTCACCAACTTCAACACCGGGCTGGGCGAGCCGAGCATGATCTCCACCCTCAGCCCTCTGGCCTTCCTGATGATCTTCATCGCCCCGGCCCTGACGATGCGCCTGCTGGCGGAGGAGATACGCACCGGAACACACGAATTGCTGTTCACGGCTCCCGTTCGCGACTGGGAGATCGTGGTCGGCAAGTGGCTGGGGGCGTGGGGGGTGGTCACGATCTTCATTTTGCTCACGCTCCCCTACTCCTTCCTGCTGGTCTGGCGCGGCTCACCCGATCAGGGGATGATCCTGACGGGCTATCTGGGCCTGTGGTTGCTTTCGGGGGCCGTTCTGGGGGTCGGGGTGTTCGCCTCGTCGCTGACGCAGTATCAACTGGTCGCCTTCATGGTCAGCATGGCGATCCTGATCTTCCTCTGGGTATCGGACGCGGTGGTCAGCCTGATCAACAACCCCCTCGTGGGTGACATCCTGAGGGAGCTGACCATCACCTCACACTATCACCAGACGATGCTTACCCGGGGCCTGATTGACCCGGTTGATGTGGCTTACTTTGTGGCCCTGATGGCCGTTTCTCTGTTTCTCGCCACGCAGACACTCGGCACGAGGAGGTGGCGCGCGTGAATGACGTAAAAATCAACCGCGACCTGGTTCGCTGGCTTGTCCTCGGACTGGGCGTGATAGCGTTAATTGTTATGGCGGTGGCCCTGCTGGCGACTCCTCAGAATCGGTTCAACACCGTCAGTTATGTGGCCCTGGGCGTAGCTATTCTGGGGCTGGCTGGTTTTGTGCTGCTCGACCCGCAGGCTGTCATTGACGCCGTGATGGGGCGGACAGGCCAGTATGCCATCACCACCTGGCTGATGACGCTCTTCTTTGTTGCCTTTGTGGTGGCAGCCTTCGTCCTGATCAAACGGGCCGAAATCCCGCCCTGGGACCTGACAGAGGCGCAGCGCTACCGCCTCTCGGATGAGACAATCGAACTGCTCCAGAATCTGGAGGAGGACGTTCACGTCGTCGGCTTCTTCACCGACGCTCAGGAGAACCAGCGCAAGGAAGCCGAAATCTGGTTGCAGCGCTACAAGCAGTACAGCAACGGCCATCTGACCTACGAGTTCGTGGACCCGGATCGCAACCCCGGAGAAGCCTCACGGCTCGGCATGACGCGGGTCGGCGTGCTGGTGTTTGAGCAGGGAGATCGGACAGCCGAGGCCCCCTTCGCCGACGAACGTAACCTGACCGGCGCACTGGTACGGGTGCTGGCCGGAGAGCCGCGTAAGGCTTACTTCCTCACCGGACATGGGGAGCGGGAGATCAACGACTTCAGCGGGACGGGGTTCTCACAGGCCAGAGAACTGCTCTCCCGCAGCAACTTTGAAGTCGAGACCCTCAACCTGCTGGAGGAAGCCAGCGTGCCGGAGGACGCCGATCTGGTGATCATCGCTGGCCCGACCGTGCAATACACCGATCCGGAGGTCGAGGCTCTGAAAGAGTATCTGGACGGGGGCGGCTCCCTGCTCGTGCTGAGCGACCCCGGAACCGGCGGCGGCTCACTCGGCAACGGGGTGCTCTCTGTGGATTACAACAGCGACGGGACGCGGCTGGCGACCGCCGGAGCGGACGGCACGGTCAAAGTCTGGGATGTCCGCACCGGCGAGGAGACGCTCGCCCTGCAGGGGCACGGCGGCGCGGTGGTCAATGTCAGCTTCAGGCCGGACGGTCGCCAGATCGCGACGGCAGGCGTGGACGGCACAGTGCGCATCTGGGATGCGCGGACGGGCGAGGAACTCCAGCAGCTTGAAGGGCAGACCGATATGGTCGTCGAGATCGCGTACTCGCCCGACGGGAGCCTGCTAGCGAGCGTGGGGCAGGATCAGATCGTCAACGTCTGGGACGCCACCACCTATGAGCTTCTCGACTACTCGCCGATCACCACGCCCGTCCCGCTCTTCGCTCTGGCCTTCTCCCCGGATGGGTCGCAACTGGCAGCCACGGGGGCGCGGAACACGCCGACGGGCGGCGTCTCAGGCCTCGTCTTTGTCTGGGACACAGACACCGGCGAGGAACTGGTCAACCAGTCGCTCCACTCGGCGGTGGCGTTCGACATCGCCTTCAGCCCCGACGGCGAAACGGTTCACACCGTCGCGCTGGACGGCACGGAGGGCACGCTTGACGTTGAGACGGGCGAGGGGAACACGGTCAATCTGTATCCCGAT